>JBDHXU010000005.1:0-65082 GCA_039810905.1 Cyclobacteriaceae bacterium
CTTTTCATGGCATCTTTATTGATCACCTCCTTGAAAATCTCAGGTGAAAAGCTGGGAATTCCTGTGTAGAGGAGCTTCTCCCCTTCCGTAAGCGTATCTCCGATTTTAAGGTTGCCGGTATCATATATACCCACAATGTCACCAGGCCAGGCCTCATCGATGGTCTCCCGATCCTGTGCCAGGAAGGCAGTAGCGTTAGAGAACCTGAAACTCTTTTCCTGCCGGACGTGGTAATAGTTGTTTCCCCGTTCAAATTGGCCAGAACACACCCTTAAGAATGCAATACGGTTGCGATGTTTGGGGTCCATGTTTGCGTGGATCTTGAATATGAAGCCAGAGAATTTCTTTTCGTCCGGTTCAACAATTCTTACACTCGTTGCCCTGTGCCGCGGCGGTGGGGCAATCCGAATGAATGTATCGAGTAATTCCTTTACCCCGAAGTTGTTGACGGCACTGCCAAAAAATACCGGCGCCACCTTTCCTTCCAGGTACTCCTGAACTGAGAAGTCAGGATAAACACCTTCAATCAGCTCAACATCTGCCCGAAGTTGTTTCGCATTATTTTCACCAATAAGATCATCAAGTTCAGGGTTGTTGATATCCGAAACCTGGATCCCCTCCTCAATAACTGTCTTACTGGCTGTGAAAAGGTGAAGGCTCTTTTCATACAAGCTATATACGCCCTTAAAAGTCTTACCCATGCTGATGGGCCAGCTGAGCGGACGAACTTTTATGTCAAGCTTGTCTTCGATTTCATCCAAAAGTTCAAACGGATCCCGTCCCTCACGGTCGAGTTTGTTGATGAAGCATATGACGGGCGTATTGCGCATGCGGCAAACATCCATCAACTTTTCCGTCTGGGTCTCCACGCCTTTCACACAATCGATCACCATGATCACACTGTCAACAGCGGTAAGGGTGCGATAGGTGTCCTCGGCAAAGTCCTGGTGGCCGGGCGTGTCCAGCAGGTTGATTTTAATGTCCTGGTAATTAAATCCCATGACGGAGGTGGCTACGGAAATCCCTCTTTGCTTTTCGATTTCCATCCAGTCGCTTCGGGCATGGTCCTTGATCTTGCTGGACTTCACGGCACCTGCCTTTTGAATGGCCCCACCGAACAGCAGAAGCTTTTCAGTCAGTGTAGTTTTACCGGCATCCGGGTGGCTAATGATGCCAAAGGTCCGTCTCTTTGATATTTCCTGCTCCAGCGTCATGGCGAACAAAGGCCGCAAAGCTAACAAAAAAGCACCAAGCGGAATGTTGACTACCGGAAGGAGAGACTGTGCATTGCGCGGATCAGGATCTCCTGCCGAAGGTCTTTACGATCGGGCGCAGACCAGGGGCAAGCGGCACAACAAATGGAGTTTATCAGCAACTTGTACATGTCGGGGGCAACGGTCTATTCTCTATCAGCTCCCATACTTTGCAAGGTTCAGCAATGCTTTGCCATTCCTTGCAAGTCTAAGCCAATGCAAACCAATCACCAGGCAATACTTTGCAATACTTGGCCAATACTTTTCAGGATTGAAACCAGAGGTTGCTTAGGGTAGTTTGAGGTCATTTGAGGAAAACTAGGGGCAAGAAAGGGTCACTTGGGGAAAGGGACATTAGCGTGTATTAGAATCGCGGGAGGTAAATGACTGCAGCGGATGGAATGTTATTCAGCGGATCAGGATCACAAAGGGAACCGGAATTGTTCCAGTCTGATGTCATCCAATCCCTGTTGGTCAAACGGATGTTCCATCTGATCCTGCACATTGAAAAGGGATATGAGTATGAAACCGGTAATCGTACTGAGGGTATAAACTACCCAATCCGGGGAATTGTTGTCGAGCCTGTGCAATAAGGCTGGTGTATAGATGATTGGAAAGAAGTAAATGAAAATCTGGCAATAGGCCCTGAGACTGATAGGTGTCCGATGCGTGTAAATGGCGACGGTATTTTCAACGCTTGAATACACCTCTTTGAAGAACCTATAGATCTTGAACGCCTCAGAGGAACCGAGTCCCTCCTTATTTTCCATAATGAACGCCGGCACCGCATCGAGGCTGTTTTTAAGTGCCTCCTGGTTACCCCCGTTGTGTGTTACATAGTTCATCAGTGAATCGGAAATTTGAAGCAGTCTGGTTTTGGCTACCTCTTTTTGGGTATCCGGGAGTTTCTTGCATCGCTGGAAGCAATTGTTAACCGTCTGCAGCGAAGATTTAAAGCGGCTTAGGTGCTCCAAAGCCTTTTCTCTCCTTCTGAAGGCCGCACGGATCGTGAAGACCAGCGGGAAAATGATGGCTATACTTATGACTGTCAGATCGAAATTATATTTGATTTCGTAGTGGATTACCAAAAAAGAAGTGCCGAGGCAGATCAACAAGACCTGAAAAGTCCTGATATTTATAATCTGTAAGTATTTCTTCATAGTATCAGATCAAGCCTCCCTAAAATGAGCCTTCGATGAAAAAGTCAAACCTCCTTATCCTGATATTGCTGCTGTTATCGCGCGTCGCGACTGCACAAAAGTCTGACCTGACCCGGCTATTCAGTGACCAGCAGACACTTGACATCAAGCTGAAGGTATCAATCAAAGATATTAAAAAGAAGACCAATGATTCAACCTATCTGCCTTACATGTTTTATGTAAAGAACGCGAAAGGGGGTTGGGATTCAATCAAGATTGATGTACGAGCCAGGGGCATCTTCCGGCGCAAGAACTGCTACTTTGCCCCACTCAAAATCAAGAGCGAGAAAGAAAACACCAAGGGGACCGTCCTGGAAGGGAACAAAAGTCTGAAACTTGTTCTCCCCTGCCAGAATAATGACGGCAAGAATGTGCTGCTGTTGAAGGAATATGTGGCCTATAAGATGTATGAGAGAATCACGCCATACTATTTCAATACCCGATTGGCTAACGTGGAGTTCAGTGAACTTGACGGAAAGAAGACGAAAACATTTCAATTGGCAGGGTTCTTCATCGAAGACGATGACAAAGTTGCCAAACGCAATAAGGCCAAAGTGATGGAGAAGCTGAACCTCCATCCGCTGGGACTTAATGATACCGCCGCTTTGAAACACGACCTTTTTCAGTTTATGATCGCCAATACCGACTGGTCTACCACCTTCCTTCACAATGCCAAAGTGATGTACAAGGAGCCGCGCACCTACATCCCGCTGGCGTATGACTTTGATATGTCAGGATTCGTAAATCCACCCTATGCCGAAGTGAACGCAGATCTTGGAATCACAAGTGTTCGTGATCGCCTTTATCGGGGATTCTGCCGGAAGGAGCCTGTCGTTCAGTATGTACGTCAGGATTTCGTCAGGAAGGAACCTGAGATCATGGGCGTGATAGAAAAGTACAGGACCTTGTTCTCTGAAAAAGAATATGCCGACATGCGTTCCTTCATTGGAGAGTTCTTTTCTATCATAAAAGATGACGGTAAGTTCAACAAGTACATTGTTGAAGGATGCAGGAAGAAGTAAGTATTTACCTGTTTCAGGCTATCTGTCGGCAGCAAGAACTAATTGATCAGCATCGCTTTCGACTTTTCGGGTCTTGCGAGTACTTTCGAAATTCCCTTGGATACTGATAATAATGGATCTGAATCAATGTGAATCGGGAGTGAAAGGGTTTTCTCCAGTCTTTCTCTCACGCCCCGAAGCATTGCCCCGCCTCCGGTAACATGAATACCGTTACCGTATATGTCTGATGCCAATTCCGGCGGGCATACTTCCAGGGTATTGATAATTGCCTCTTCGATGGAACAGAACGATGGATCCAGAATATGATGGATTTCGCGATGATCCGTCCTGAGTTTCACAGGGATACCCTCCTTCAAGTCCCTCCCCGTTACATAGGCTGGCGCAGGGACGTCCTCAAGCTGTTCCAGAACGGAGCCTACCTGCATTTTGATTCTCTCAGACGTTCTGAAGCCTATGGAAAGTTGATGATAGCGGCGGAAGTAGTCCTGAATATCTTCCGTCATAGAGTCACCCGCCACCTTTGTGGAATGGAATGCAGCAATTCCAGACAATGAAATAATAACAATCTCAGTGATCCCACCGCCGATGTCTACAATCATCTTCCCCGAAGGCTCCTGCACGTTAAGTCCCATCCCGATTGCCGCTGCCAGAGGTTCAAATAGCAATTTGATGTCCCGAGCATTGAATTGCCCAAGGGCGTCACGCAATGCACGTCGTTCAACCTCTGTTGTTGCGAATGGAACGCCTGAGATGATATTCCGGAAACCTCGCAGCCGCTTTGACTTCGAAAAAGTATTGTTGACCATTTCACGGATCATGGCAGCAGCAGAATCATAATCCGAAATCACGCCCCACCTTAGTGGTTTCACCGGGCGGAGATTCTCATGGTTCTTTTCGAAAATATCATAGGCCGCTGCACCTACTGCCTTTACCCTATTCTTGTCATTATCAAATACAATGTAAGAGGGCTCCGAAACAAGGATCTGACTTTCGTTTGCAAGCAGTGTATTGGTGTTACCCAAATCAATCGCAAAACTGTCGCCGGCTATCCAACCTGAAAACATACTTATTACCTGTTCTAAGGTTCAAAGTTTCGGGTTTCCGGCTGGCTAACCAAAGGTCCTGACAATTATAAATTATTAGGATATTCCGTCGCTATCGGTGTGAGGCTTCCCGTATTCGAAGAAGGCATTGATCAGCAACCGCCGCCTGCCATTGTGTCACATTTTGCCTAAAAGCGACCCTTGGCACATCTATTGACGCCAACAGGCTGGAATCGACTCAAAATACAAGAAATACGACTATGGGAAAGATAATCGGAATCGACTTAGGAACGACCAACTCGTGCGTCGCCGTAATGGAGGGCAACGAACCTGTTGTAATTGCCAACAGTGAAGGCCGGAGGACGACTCCGAGTATCGTTGGCTTTCTGGATAACGGCAAGGGCGAGCGCAAGGTAGGAGACCCTGCCAAGCGTCAGGCTATTACCAACCCGAAGAACACCGTGATGTCCATCAAGCGCTTCATGGGTAAGAAGTTTGGCGATGTATCAGAAGAAAAGAAGATGGTAAGCTACCAGGTCGAATCTGGCAGCAACGATACAGTCCGCGTCCGTATCGGTGACCGCCTTTATACCCCTCAGGAAATATCTGCGATGATTCTTCAGAAAATGAAGTCCACAGCGGAAGATTATCTGGGCACAACGGTAACAGAGGCTGTTATCACCGTGCCAGCTTACTTCAATGACTCGGAGCGGCAGGCTACCAAAGAGGCGGGACAGATTGCAGGTCTGGATGTGAAGCGCATCATTAATGAGCCCACAGCAGCTGCACTGGCCTATGGTCTCGACAAGAAAAACAAAGACATGAAGATCGCTGTCTATGACCTCGGCGGCGGTACGTTTGATATTTCCATACTCGAACTGGGTGACGGTGTATTCGAAGTGAAGTCAACGAACGGTGACGTACACCTTGGCGGTGACGACTTCGATATGCGCATCATGAGCTGGCTTGCGGACGAATTCAAAGCGGAGAAAAATATCGATCTACGCAAGGATCCTATGGCGCTCCAGCGCTTAAAAGAAGCTGCTGAAAAGGCAAAAATTGAATTGTCCAGTTCAAATGAGACTGAAATTAACCTTCCTTACATCACCTCCATTGATGGTGTACCGGAACACCTGGTTAAGAAACTGAGCCGCTCAAAGTTTGAGCAACTCTGCGATGATCTGATCAAAAGAACACTGGAACCTTGCCGCAAGGCCGTTGCTGATGCCGGTGTATCGGTGAACCAAATCGATGAAGTAATTCTAGTTGGCGGTTCAACGCGCATCCCAAGGATCGTTGATGAAGTGGAGAAATTCTTTGGTAAGAAACCATCCAAGGGTGTGAATCCTGACGAAGTAGTGGCAGTTGGTGCCGCCATCCAGGGTGGCGTGCTCACCGGCGAAGTGAAAGATGTGTTGTTGCTTGATGTGACCCCGCTGTCACTGGGCATCGAGACCATGGGTGGTGTAATGACCCGCCTGATCGAGTCCAACACCACGATTCCATCCAAGAAATCAGAAGTATTCTCCACTGCATCGGACAACCAGCCTTCCGTTGAGATTCACGTTCTGCAGGGCGAACGTCCCATGGCACGCGACAACCGCACCATCGGCC
This sequence comes from Cyclobacteriaceae bacterium, assembly GCA_039810905.1. Lineage (GTDB taxonomy): Bacteria > Bacteroidota > Bacteroidia > Cytophagales > Cyclobacteriaceae > ELB16-189. Next base: position 6,132 of record JBDHXU010000005.1, read on the forward strand.
GTTTCCATCTCGACGGCATCCCGCCGGCACCGCGAGGCATTCCTCAGATCGAAGTGACTTTCGATATAGATGCGAATGGCATCCTCCACGTGTCAGCTAAAGACAAGGGAACAGGCAAGGAGCAGAAGATCCGCATCGAGGCTTCATCCGGACTCACCGATGCCGAAATCAAGAAGATGAAGGAAGAGGCACAGGCCAATGCCGAAGCCGACAAGAAGGCAAAAGAAAAGATCGACAAGATCAACCAGGCTGACTCACTGATCTTCCAGACAGAGAAGCAATTGAAAGAGTACGGAGATAAACTTTCAGAGAACAACAAGGGTGCTATTAACGGCGCACTGGAGAAACTGAAAGAGGCACACAAGTCACAGGATCTGACCGCAATTGAAAATGCAATGTCCTCGCTGAACAATGCGTGGCAGGCCGCTTCACAGGAAATGTACGCCGCTTCCGGCGCTGGTGCCGGTGCAGGACAGCAGCCAGGCGCAAACGCAGGTGGCCCCACGGGCGGCAGTGGATCTGGAACCGGAGACGCCACAGATGTGGAGTATGAAGAGGTGAAGAAGTAAATATATTTCAGGTATCTGGAAAGCCACCTAATGGGTGGCTTTCTTCATTTGAGGCGAGCACCAAATGAAATCCGCCGGTCGTAAACTTCAAGCTGGCATGTCAGGATTATTTTTCCAAGGTTTATAGAGTAAACCCATTCCAATGAAATACACTATTCTATTGGTCAGTCTCCTGGCCATCTTGCCTGCGTTCGGACAGAATGCCGACGATCAGATCAAGTCCCTGAAAGCACAAATTGACAATCTCAACTCACAACTCGACAGGGTAAGGAAGTCAAATGACGATATCCTCTGGTATCAGCGACTGGGTGACATCGCCTGGGTAGACAAGGTGACCATTACCGGTCCGGCGGAGAAGAGCGACAAGAACCCCACCGCCCAAGGTGCCAACAATCCCCTGGTATTCCGTTCTTATGTTTTCTTCCCGAAAAGTCTTGATGCTGCAAAGAAGTACCCTCTTCTGGTTTATGTACACGGCGGTGTGCATGGCGATGTGGAAAGTTCTTCGGCTCACATTATTCGTGAACTGGTTGTGCAGGGCTACGTGGTGGCGGCACCTGACTATCGCGGCAGCACAGGATATGGTCGTGACTTTTATGAGGCCATCGACTATGGGGACAAGGAAGTGGTGGATGTCAACAAAACGCGAGACTACCTTGTAGAGAACTACTCCTTTGTGGACAAGGATCGTGTGGGTATCCTGGGCTGGAGTCATGGCGGCATGATCACCCTCCTGGATATCTTCGCCAACCCTGATGAATATAAAGTGGCTTATGCGGGTGTACCGGTGAGCGACCTTGTGGCACGCATGGGCTATAAGACAGAAGGCTATCGCGATTTGTTTGCTGCTGACTATCACATAGGGAAATCGGCTTATGAAAATGTACAGGAATACCGCAGGCGTTCACCCGTCTGGAATGTGCAGAAGTTGAAGACCCCACTGCTGATTCATACCAATACCAATGACGAGGATGTAAACGTACTGGAGGTTGAGCAGCTCATCCGTGCATTGAAGGCCGAAAACAAGAAGTTTGAGTACCAGATTTATGAAAACATTGAAGGTGGTCACATCTTCGACCGGATCGACACGAAGATCGGCAAGGAGATTCGGTTGAAAGTGTATAAATTTTTGAACCAGTACCTGAGCCCTGGAAGGCCATTTCAATCGGTACAGGAACTCGACCGCACAAGCTACTACTTCCAAAAATGAAGCGAGGGTCTGCAGGGAATCCTGCCGGCCTTTATATTTACTGCCCTCAAAAGGCAACATATGCTGATCCTGAAATTCGGCGGAACCTCCGTCGGCAAGCCCGAGCGACTCCAGAAAGTTGCAGACCTCGTTCTATCGACCCCAGGCAAGAAGATTGTCGTCCTTTCCGCCCTCAGCGGAACAACCAACACGTTGGTGAAGATTGGAGATTATCTCCTTGCCGGGAAGAAAGCGGAGGCGGAATCTGAGGTCCAGCAACTGGAAAAGCATTATCAGGCTTATGCCGATGCCTTGTACAAGGCACCTGAATTCAAGGCCATCGGCCAGGACATTGTCGGCAGATATTTTTCGCTCATCCGCCTTCTTGCTGCCGGGTCCTTTGATGACCGGAGCTACCGCGAACTGCTGGCCCAGGGTGAACTGGCATCCACTGAATTCTTCTACTATCACCTTCGTGAACGAAAAGTGGAATCCAGATTATTGCCGGCCCTTCATTTTATGTCCATTGACGAGAACCAGGAGCCAGAATTGGACAAAATAAGTGCCCGGCTTAAGGCACTGCTGCCTTCTATGAGTCAGGTAGACGTACTGATCACACAGGGATACATCTGCAGAAACCACCGCAATGAAATCGACAATCTGAGGCGTGGGGGAAGCGATTATACAGCCTCACTGATTGGTGCTGCGATTCGCGCAGAAGAGGTACAGATCTGGACTGATATTGACGGGATGCACAACAATGATCCCAGGGTGGTGAAGAAGACATTGCCTATAGCAGAACTTACTTTTGACGAAGCCTCCGAACTCGCGTATTTCGGAGCCAAGATTCTTCATCCCTCCACTATTGTTCCCGCACAGCGATACGCAATCCCGGTTCGTCTGAAAAATACAATGGATGAGAAAGCCTTTGGAACCCTCATCAGCGATAAGGGGACAAGGGGGCAGGTGAAGGCCATTGCGGCTAAAGATGGCATCACTGCAATCAACATCAAGTCTTCACGCATGTTGCTGGCTTTCGGTTTCCTCAGACGCGTCTTCGAGGTTTTCGAGAGATACAAGACTCCGATCGACATGATTTCCACTTCTGAAGTCGCTGTTTCGCTTACTATCGATGAGACCTCCCGTCTTGACGAAATCATAAAAGAGCTGGAATCTTTCGGCGCAATAACAGTGGACAAGAACCAAACGATCATTTGTATTGTAGGCAATCAACTCGCAGAAAAGGTCAGCGTGCTTTCAGACGTATTTCAGTCGTTGAAAGATGTGAAGGTAAGAATGGTTTCTTTCGGGGGCAGTCAGAACAATATTTCAATTTTGGTCGACACTTCTCAAAAAGAACGGTCATTGCGATTGCTGAATCAGGGACTGTTTCAGCTGGGCGAATAACAATCCAGTAATAAACATCAACCGCCTGTCAGGTTTATCGGCGGGCTTTGTAGAATCTCATTTACGGGACTTCCGGAAATGTTTTTTTCGTCTATATTTACTTAGACCTAAGCCCTGACCATGGAAGTTGTTATCGTCGCCATTTTTGTGATCGGTTATCTGGCGATTGCGCTGGAGCATCCTATTAAAGTCAACAAGACTGCCTCCGCATTGCTGACCGGTGTCTTCTGTTGGACACTCTATGCAATGTCATCCGGCAATCCCGATGAAGTTGGAGAGCATTTAGGCGAACACCTGAGCCAGATTTCATCCATCCTATTCTTCTTGCTTGGTGCAATGACCATTGTGGAACTGGTGGATGCCTATCAGGGTTTTCGTTTGATCACAGACCGCATACGCACCAAGAACCCGGTTAAGTTGTTATGGCTTGTATGCTGGGTAACCTTCTTCCTGTCATCCATACTTGACAACCTGACGACTTCAATTGTAATGATTTCCCTTATCCGCAAACTCATTCCCGACAAGGAAATGCGGATGTTCTTTGCAGGCATGATTGTAATCGCAGCAAATGCCGGCGGTGCCTGGACGCCAATAGGAGATGTGACAACCACGATGTTGTGGATCGGGGGACAGATCTCAACAGTCAACATTATGGAAGTCCTGTTTATTCCAAGCGTGTTCTGCATGCTTGTACCACTGTTATACCTAACCTTTACCCTGAAAGGAACCCTCGGTGAGGTACCCAATCCTGAACATGAGAATGTTGGCTATCTGAGTGAAAAGATCAAAGGCAGCGGCATTATGCTCACCCTGGGTGTTGGTGCATTGGTGTTTGTTCCCATCTTCAAGACCATCACCCACATGCCTCCGTATATTGGAATGCTTCTGGGTCTGGGTGTACTCTGGGTGGTTTCAGAAATGATTAACCCTCACGCTGACGAAGCTTTGCGCAAGCCTTATACAGCAGCCGGTGCTTTGCAAAGGATAGATACATCAAGCGTATTGTTCTTCCTTGGAATTCTGCTGGCTGTGGGTGCGCTAGAATCCATGACCCTGCTGCATCGATTTGCCGAATACCTGGATCATGCCATTGGCAGTCAATCCATCATAGTCACGCTTATTGGTCTGATGTCTGCGGTCATTGACAACGTTCCACTCGTTGCAGCCAGTATGGGCATGTATAATCTCGAGGCTTTTCCCATGGATCATTTCATTTGGGAATATCTGGCTTACTGTGCCGGAACAGGCGGAAGCATTCTTATTATCGGTTCAGCCGCAGGGGTTGCCGTCATGGGCATGGAAAAGATAGACTTCATCTGGTACCTAAAGCGTATTAGTCTCATTGCCATGCTTGGATACTTCGCAGGCTGCGGGGCATACCTGGCGATTGAACATCTTCGGGGTGCATACTGATATCACCAATAGAAGATTTGGTTAGGTCTCCAATTTCATCGTTGCCAAGCACGAAAACGTCTTCAGCCCAGACTAATACACATCCTTGAGGCCGGGTTCAGGCCTCATTTTTACTGCTGCCCTGTTTTTCAGTTGAATTGCGATGGACCCCATAATAAATAAATCAGTCTTTTCATTTACCCCTGTGTCGGTGGGATAAATAGGGTCCAGCGATGTAGAAAGTCTGCTTTCAAGCCTAAAAGTCACCTGGGGTGCAGGCAGGTATTCCAGTGTTAATGTGGTCCCCTTCATTTGGAATCCATTAGGCGTATTGGTAATAACTTCATTAATGATCTGGTTGGGATCATGTACATACTCATAGCGAGCTGCAAATCCCCATTCATTTGTTATTGCATAACGTAATGATCCGCCGATCGCATACCAGTCATCCCATTGATTAGTGTATGGGTTCACGATCATTCCATAATCTACCATGGGAGCAAATACCCATTTTTGCCCCATATGGATTCGACCAAAAAAATTGTTGTAGAATTTTGGCTGGTTCATTGCATTTTTGCTGAGGTATACCTCCTTCCCGACAAAGATCCCATAATTGAGAAGCAATTTGTCGGGCTTGTCGAAGATGTGTACCATGCCAAATCCAGGATAGTTATTGTTGTCTTTGATCACTTGCCAGCCATTTGTGATCTGGAAGGTTGCCCGCAGATACTGATTGTATTTATACTTTATTCGAAACCCAGCCTCAAAGTCCGGAGCGAAGTCCGTCATAACTGCCCTGGCTGCATGAAAGTTATCCTTGTTGATGAACGTCTCTGCTCCATAAATAGCAGGGAAGATACCGGCTTCAACTTCCATGCTGTTGGTGATTTTGTATCGCACAGACAACTCACGAATGAACTTGTTCAAATAATCTTCGCCAGCATACATGACGCTCACAATTTCTCCAGTGTGGAAGGCTGCGGTGGCAGTGAGTTTCTTGTACTCGAAAGCGGCTGACGCGTAGGTGTAGGCCATGCCGAACTGATTTACATTCACAGGATTACTGTTAAATGGTCTTATTTTATCCTGCGGACGGTTGAAATCCGCAGCATAATGGAAATCCATGTAAGCCTCATAGGCAATAACCAAGGCAGATGAATCAACAGCTTCTTCAATATGCTGACCTAATGAGGCGTAAGACGTAAGAAATGCGCACACCAGTACGCAGTACCTGTAGTACATAATTTGATAAAATCTAATTGTGAATTGCTTCTATCTCCTGATGACCCTCAAGACAAGAAATACAGCTATGCTGTGATTGGATCGGAAAATAGAATGAAAGCTGAGATAGGCAGAGTGAAATATATCCTTGTTGAAGAAGACATGGTCAATTTCGCCTGATGATTGAAAAGTAGAAGATGCTCTTCCCTCTTTTTGCACTCCATTAGGCCTGAGGACAAGTGAACTTTGACAGTCCTGCCCTGAACTGATTGCGAGTTTGCCGAATTCCCGGACTCCCCTTTGTTCGGGCCCCATGGCAGATGTAATAACCCCCGAAGCCAGTACGAGCAGGATCAACACCAATGCGTTGATGCGGATGCGTAATGTCATGATGGGGTTCATGGGGCGCAAATAACGACAGGTTTATCCGAGATTTCAAAAAATATTCCTGGCTAACCGATTCGTACACCAGTACAGCTATCCAGTTTGGCCTTGGTTACACTTGACAATACATTGACTTCACCTCTGATTCTTAATACACCCAAAAAACCAAATACGATTGCCTCCTTAAACCCAAGGATTCGGACATCTGGCACAACCATCACAATGTGATTCATAATCCCTTTAAGTCTATCCATCAAGAACGTATTCCACGCCCCGCCTCCTGTCACCAACATCTTACCATGATTCTCTGAAATAGTCCTCTTAATCTCCATTGCTACGGATTCCGAAAAGGTTCGCATACGATCAGCCAACGGAATCTTCCGATTACTTAAGAGTCTTTTGAAATCGCGTTCAAAAATCTCCCTGCCAAGAGATGGCCTGCGCTTCCGATACCTGCCGTATACTTTATTAAGCTGATCAAGCAATTTCTTATGGATCACGCCGCCGGACGCAATCCGCCCCTTAACATCAAATGTTCTTCCGGCTTCATCAGCCAGCAGGTTGAATCCCATGTTGCAAAAGCAGATATCAAAAGCCCTGCGAACACCGGCCTGCTCCATGGAGATGTTGGCAATCCCGCCAAGGTTCAGGCAATAATCATATTCACCGAAAAGGTAGCGGTCTCCCACAGGCACCAAGGGTGCACCCTCTCCTCCAAGTGCCACATCCAACGAACGAAAATCAGAAACGACCGGTAAGCCGGTCGCTGCATGAAGCGCATTACAATCGCCCAACTGAAAAGTGAACCCCTTATCTGGCTGGTGAAAAATGGTATGGCCATGTGAAGCTATTGCCTCCGGCCTTGAACGCTTGTGCTTTTTCAGGAACGCGTTGACCTTTTCACCCAACCACTTTCCATAAGCATGATGAAGCGCGATTAATTCAGCACCAGGCAACAAGTGGGCATTTGACAAAGTTCGCTTCCACCGTGCTGGATAAGGATATGTTATTGCCTCATGAAGGGAAAATTTCCAAGACCGGTTTGCCTGATCAAACGTGAAACTGCAATAAGCCACATCCAGGCCATCCAGGGATGTTCCGGACATGAGCCCAAGCATGCGGTACGTCTTTTTTTTTGAGGTATCGGTCCTTCCTGCCTTCATCTGCATCTAAAGAGATAATGTCATTCCTTAGTTTCGCTCCATGAATGTCACGGTTGATATCGGGAACACCTTCGCCAAAGTAGGAATTTTCGAAGGGACCCATCTTGCTCATAAGGAAGTATTTCGCTCCATGGCCGATCTGAGGGATTACCTTGGCCAAACTCCCGCTGATCATATCATTGTGAGTTCCGTTTCCAGTGATCCTTACGATATCTTTAACGGGGCGGTCGTTAAGGGCAAGAAACTTGTCCTCCATCATCAACTGCCTCTGCCTATAAAGATTAAATATGCGACGCCCTCCACGCTGGGGGTTGATCGAATAGCGGCCGCATGTGGCGCGCAGTCATTATATCCAGGAGAGGCATGTCTTGTAGTCGACATCGGCACGTGCATTAATTATGAGTTCATAGATGCACTCGGAACTTATTCGGGAGGCGCCATTTCCCCTGGTGTACAGTTGCGATTCGAGTCCATGCATTCCTTTACTTCCCGGCTTCCACTTGCCGCTGCGGTTGAGGCTGCCCCACTGATAGGGGACAGCACACTTGGATGCCTTCAAAGCGGAGTAATGAATGGGGTAATGGAAGAAATAAACGGAATGATGGACCGATATGCAGAAATCACCCCTCAATTGAGGGTCATTTTGTGCGGTGGTGACTGTCGTTTTTTTGAAAAACATTGCAAACGTCCCATCTTTGTGGCCCCCGATTTGGTTTTAACAGGCTTGAACAGCATTCTCCGGTATCATGAGGCTTCTTAAACTGACCTTTCTTTGGTTGACAGGTTTCTTGCTGGTCAGTTCGGCAGTCCTTGGGCAGGCCGCCCGCAGTCCCTTCTCTTCGTTTGGACTTGGGGAGCCGTATTCCAATGCACTGACCCAGCATATGGGCATGGGAGGGGTAGGGGTAAGTAATCCTTCTTACTGGTACGTCAACAACATGAACCCGGCCATGCTGCCTTATAACCGATTGACAACTTTCCAGGCTTCCATGATGGGCGAGCAACGGTACCAGAGCTCTGACACGCTGTCCGAACGCAGCGGAAGCGGCAACCTGAATTACCTGGTTTTGGCAATACCCGTCATGCCAGGAAAATGGACTTCTTCCATTAGTCTTCAGCCCTACACGCACCTGAATTACCAGACCACATACCGTCAGGATATAAATGGAGATCCTAATAATACCTATACTACAACAGAAAAAGGTTCCGGAGGTGTAAACCAGTTTACCTGGTCCAATGGTCTAACCCTCAACAGTTGGCTTTCTGTTGGCCTTAAAGCAACATACCTTTTCAGCGCTATCGTAAGGGAAAATTCAAACATCCTGACCAAAACCAATCAGGCATTGCTGTACTCCCCAAATATTACAGAGCGGACTTTTGTGACTGATTTTCAGTTTTCACCGGCCATCCATATCCATAAAGACTCTATTTCCAGCAAGAACTACCGTATCAATTTTGGGCTGGTTTACGACTTCGGAACCAATCTCAAGAGTTCATTCAATCAGCACATAGAAAGAAGAAACCTGACCGGAATTGTGGATTCACTGACAACCATCAAGAATTATGATGGCCATGTTACCATCCCTTCAAGTATGTCGGCTGGAATTTCACTGAGCAAAGGGTATGACTGGACCGTCGCGGTCGATGGCTATTATGCCGATTATTCAACCTTCCGGGACATGGCGGGGATCAACCCCTACGCCTCGAATGCCTGGAAGGTTAACGCAGGCTTTGAAATAACCCCGGACCAGATTTCCATGAGCAATTACCTCAAACGGCTCACGTACCGAACGGGCGTAAGCATTGAAAATAGCGCATATTTGGTAAATGGTAACCCCGTTAAAGATTTTGGCATTACTTTTGGCGTCTCTCTTCCAGTGAGCAGGATTTCAAGCCTGGACCTGGCCCTCAAGGTAGGCCACAAGGGCGACAAAACCCTGAACACTATTGAGGAGAACTATTTAAAACTTTACTTTGGCCTCACCTTTAACGACCAGTGGTTTATTAAAAGAAGATTTGATTAATATGAAGACTATGAAAATGAAGTTGCTTTTCGCGCTGGGCCTCCTTGCGGTTGCAGCCACGGTAGCATCTGCACAGTGCAAAGAGATTAAGTGGCCTGAAGATCGCAAGAAAGCCGATGAATGTGTGGCTATCTATGGCGACGCCATGAAGCAAGGCAATTACAGGGCAGCTACCGGCTGCATCCAATGGATGATTAACAATGCTCCTCAGTGGCAGACAAAACTCTATATTGATGCGGCCGATGCATATGATAAGCTCGCCGACAAGGAAACTGATCCTGCGAAAAAGAAGGTACTTGTTGATTCCCTGCTCCTGATATACGATCTCCGTATTAAGAGTTGCGGCGATGAAGCTAATGTCCTAAACCGCAAGGCCTTTGCATCTTTTAAATACAATCAGAAAAGCAAGGAGAAACTTCCGGAGTTGCTGACGCTGTACGACAAGGTATTTGAAATCGGCGGCAACAATATTACCGACGGCAACCTTGTAGCTTACATGACGGTAATCAAAAACAACCAGACATTGTTTAAGAACATCAGTGAAGATGATATTCTCAGCCGTTATGACAAGACGATAGCCGTTTGCGAAGCGAAAATCTCCAAAGCCAATTCAGCGAATCCTGTCAAGGCAGATGAAGTGAAGAGGCTGAAAGAAATCAAGGATGCGTGCGATGGGATTCTTGTTGGTCTGGTAAAATTTGATTGTAACATGGTACGCACCAAACTGGGCCCCAAGTTCCATCAAAACCCTAAAGACCTCGCCCTCGCAAAGAAGATCTTCACTTTCATGCTGCAGGACAAATGCGCCGACGATCCGCTTGCACTTGAGGCCGCTGAAGCCATTCACACGCTTAACCCTGAAAAGGATTTTGGACTCCTGAAGTTTTTAACGGCAAGAAATATTGCCGCCGGCAATTATGAAAAAGCCGAGACACTCATGAAAGAAGGTTTGCCTCTAGCTACCACGCCTGAGCAGAAGGCAGATGCCAATCTTTTGTTGGGGAGCATAGAGGCCAAGAAAAACAATTTTGTAGGTGCCAGAACTCACTTCATGCAGGCCGGCACATCTGAGGCTTACGAAAAGATCGGTGACCTTTACTACAACAGTTTTGATAATTGTGCCAAGAGGCAGAATGTTGCCGAAGACCGTCTGGTGTACATCGCTGCGTGGGAAATGTACCAGAAGGCCGGCAACACTCAACTGATGGCCCGTGCCAAGGCTCAATTTCCTTCTAAAGAAGAAATATTCCTTTTGAACTGGACCGCAGGTTCGACTCAACACATCGGCTGCTGGATCAGTGAAAGTGTTGTATTGAAGACAAGGGATTAGATTTTATTAGTCAAATAAAGAAGGCCGGTCCTCTAGTGCCGGCCTTTTTCTTTACCGCTAATGGAGAATTCAGGATATCAAATTCTAAGCAGATTTGTTGCAGTTCATTTGTTCCTGCTCCTGTTGATATTCCTTTCCTCATGTGCTAAAAAGGAGACTGCGCAGCCTGTGGAGTATAGCGGGCCTTTACGCGAAGCGCAGGACGTGGATGTGCTGTACGCAGAAAAGGATCGCATTAAACTCAAGGTGAAAGCAAAGCGCGTTCTGGAGTACAAGAACGGCGATCAGGAATATCCTGACGGACTCTACCTGGAGTTTTACAACGAAGCCGGGGTACTCACCTCCACTCTGCGTGCCAATCATGCCTTTTTTTTCAAAGAAGAAAACAAATGGAAAGGACGCGGCAATGTGGAGGCAAGAAACATTGAAAAACAGCAACAATTGAACACAGAAGAACTCTACTGGCTACCAGCAACCAAGAAGATTTTTACTGAGAAATTCGTGACCATCAAGTTGGAGAATGAAGTCCTCTATGGAACCGGTCTGGACGCCATGCAGGATCTGTCAAATTATACAATCAAGGAACCTCAAGGCACGATCGAGGTCAAGGATTAAACCCTGGAACCGGCTAAAAAGTAGTATTTTTGCAGTCCTTATGAGGCTTTTTGATGTCATTCTACTGGCGCTCTGCGCGGTAGGCATGATCATAGGTATTTACGAAGTAATGGCAGTTGGTCTGGGTCAGGGCTATTTCCCGATCATGATGTCTCTCCTTTTCTTCTTCTGGTTTGTGTACCGCAAGAAATCCACTGAGGCATGAATTCACTATTTCCCTGGATAGCGGCTTCATTGGTCTTTTCATTCTTCTTCTCAGGGATTGAAATCGCATTCTTGTCAGCCAATCGCCTTCAGGTGGAATTAAGGGGCAAGCAGGGTATTTGGTCCGGAAAGATCATGTCCTATTTCATGCGGAATCCCTCACGGTTCATTGGCACCACCCTAATTGGCAATACACTCGCTCTTGTCATATTTGGCAACAGCATGGCTGTACTCTTCGAGCCCATTCTCGCTGAAAATCTGCCACCCTCAATCAATAACGAGCCTTCCATTCTGCTCATCCAGACGGTCCTTAGCACATTGCTAATCCTCTTTGCTGCGGAATTTCTGCCCAAGAGTCTGTTTATGATAAACCCAAACTTTATCCTTTCCACGCTCGCCCTGCCATTCGTGGTGATGTACGCTCTTCTGGCTCCGGTAACATTCACAATTGTCAACTTGTCAAAATGGGTTATTACGGGCCTTCTGCGCCTGGAATATTCTGAAGAGCGGCCCGTCTTTGGTCTGACGGACCTGAATCATTATTTGCGGAACATGCAAAAGGTTCATCACGAAGACGAGGAGATAGATCTCGACAAAAAAATACTTCACAACGCTCTGGAATTCAAAAAAGTCAGGGTACGGGACTGCATGATACCCCGCACGGAAATTGCAGCTGTGGCTCTGGAAGACGGAATGGAACGATTGAAAAAGGCATTTGTTGAAAGCGGTCATTCCAAAATCGTAGTTTACAGGGATACCATTGATGACATAATCGGCTATTGTCATTCAGCGGCATTATTCCGGAATCCGAAGAACATCGAAGAAATCCTCACGCCCATCAGTAACGTAACCGAAACCGCACTGGCCAACGACATCATGGTACAGTTGCTGCGCGAGCGCCGCAGTCTAGCCATAGTGCTGGATGAGTTTGGCGGAACAGCAGGATTGGTCAGCATGGAAGATGTGATTGAGGAAATATTCGGCGATATCGAAGACGAACATGATTCGGACTATCTGACAGAACAGAAGCTGGATGAGAAGACCTTCCTTTTCAGCGCGAGGCTGGAAGTTGACTACATTAATGAAACTTATCATTGGCAGCTACCTGTAGGAGAATATGAAACCCTGGGGGGGCTCATCCTGGCTTACACAGAGGATTTCCCACTAAAAGGAGAAAAAGTAGAAGTACCACCATACACTTTTGTGATCCAGTCCACCAGGGGCAACCTGATTGATACAGTAAGGGTAGAAATCAACAAAGAAGAATAGGTCAAATACCCTGTTTTCCAGGTATTTAACTTCCCCTGAATACTTAAGGGGATCGCTTTGGTGAATAATACAAAGGGGTTAAATTTGCGGCTCTTTTGCCAACTATCTGGCACAAGAATCTGAACATAATCTATTGAATCGGTATGGCATTAATTAGTACGCTGCGGGAGAAGATGACGAAGTTCGTTGTGGGTGCGATCGCCCTTTCCATGGGTGCATTCATTGTTGGGAGTGACCTCTTTGGAAGTGGTCCCAGGTCCATCTTCGGAGGCAGGGAGAAAGAAGTGGGTGAAATTGCCGGGCACGGGATTTCCATCGATGAATATAACGCTGTTCTTCAGGAGCGTGAAAACAACTACATCCTGACTTTTGGCCGTTCACCAGGAGAGCGTGAAAGACCCACCCTGCAAAGCCAGGCCTGGGAACTTCTGATTGCAAGGAATGCCATTCAACCTGAATACGAAAAAGTTGGGGTGAAGGTCACCAATGACGAAGTCAGGGACATGATCTGGGGTAAAAATGTTGATGAAAGTATCAAATCTGCTTTTCTGGATTCTGCGGGAAAATTCGACCGCAACCGCCTTATTGAGTATCTCAAACAAATTGAACAAATGCCGAAAGGATCAGAGGCGCGCTTCCGCTGGGAATCCTACCAAAGTGAAATCCGTCCGGCACGCGAGCGGATCAAATTTGAAAATTTGATGATCAAAACGGCCTATGTGACGGAAGCAGAAGCAGAAATGGATTATCATTTGCAAAATGATGTGGCTGAAGTGAAATATCTCTACGTTCCCTTTTATGCGGTATCTGACTCGCTGGTGAAAGTGAGTGATGCCGAACTCAAAGAGTATTACAACAAGAACAAGAACAAATACAAGGTTGAGAATACGAGAAATCTCAGCTACGTTGCTTTCCCGGTACTTGCGTCTGCTGAAGACACTCTGGCTATCAAACAGGAGATCAATAAGATCGTTGAGGAATTCAAGACCTCATCAGAAGATTCCGTATTTGCCTCATCAAATACTGACGGAACCAATCCTTATGCACGCTACACCATAGCCACCATGCCCGTTCTGCTCAGCAAACAGATTGAATCCCTTAAGGAAGGCCAGGTAATTGGGCCGGTGATGGACGAAGGCGCCTACAAGGCATTCAAGATTTCCAAAATCGGAAATGACACGGTTTATAATGCCAAGGCCAGTCATATCCTGATCAAATGGGACGACACGACACCAGAAGCCAAAAAGAAAGCGAAAGAAAAGGCCAGAAAGATTCTCGCTGATATTAAGGGGGGTGCCAGTTTTGCAGATAAGGCAAGAGAATTTGGGACTGATGGAACGGCTTCCCGTGGCGGTGACCTCGGATGGTTCTCTTCTGGTCAAATGGTAAAACCTTTTGAAAAGGCAGTGTTTGATGCCAAAAAGCCTGGCCTTCTCCCCGATGTTACCGAAACAGACTTTGGTTATCATATAATTGAAGTGACTGGCGTCAAAACCAACACTTATTATGCAGTTGCCACTGTGGTGCGTAACATTTCACCATCTGACGAAACCATCAATGTAGCACTGAGGAAAGCAGATGCTTTTGCCAACGATCTTTCAGGCGTGGAGGAATTCAAGGAAAAAGCCAAAAAGGAAAACATTTCTGTATTCGAAGCCAACAATATCGGAACTGGAGAACGGCGCATCAGCAACCTCGGTGAGGCACGTCAGATTGTTTCCTGGTTGTTCCGCGATGCCAAAGTCGGAACTGTTTCCAAAGTTTTCGACCTCGGAGATAATCAGGTGGTCGCCGTCATGACTGGTGAAACCGACAAAGGATTCAAGTCTTTTGAGCAGGTGAAGGAGGAGATTACACCCATGGTGAGGAACCAGGTCAAAGGAAAGTACATAACCGAAAAGCTTAAGGGTAAAACCGAGTCGCTGGAAGATCTGGCCAAGATATTCGGACGGGACGCTTCCATCAATTCTTCCAGTGACCTGAAGATGAACTCCAACAGCCTTGCCGGGCCCGGTTTTGATCCAATCATCGTCGGCAGCATATTCTCGCTTGAGAACGGTAAGCGGTCATCGCCAATAATCGGCGAGAATGGCGTTCTGGTTGCGGATCTTACCAACAAGACTTCCGCCCCAGCCATGGGTGACTTCTCCATTTTCAAAAATCAGCTTCTGCAGACGCAAACTGGCCGGGGAGGTTACTATGTGACAGAGGCGCTCAGAGATGCCGCCAAGGTAGAGGACAAGCGCTACAAATTTTTCTGATCCGTCCCTTGATGGATTCAGATCGATTCCAGTCGTTGCGGATAAAGCTGGACAAACATTACGCCTGGCCGGCGCTGTACATGTTCAAATTCATTGTGCCCGCCGGCAAGGCTCAGGACCTGCGTCAGCTGTTCCCTCTTCACATTACCTCCACAGAAAAACAGAGCGAAAAGGGCAATTATGTCAGCCTGACGTATCAGATGATGATGCCCTCCAGTCAGTCGGTTATCGATGTCTATCAACGTGTTTCGGTCATCGAAGGAATTGTGGCACTTTAGATTTGGGTTGGAAGCCAGTTGATTTCGTGTTAACTTTTTCCTTTCATAGAGGCCATGTGGAAAGAAGAAAACAACCGGCTGACCAGAACCTTCTCTTTCAGGGATTTTAGTGAAGCTTTTGCGTTCATGACCAGGGTAGCGATGCTGGCCGAGAAGATGAATCATCATCCGACATGGTCCAATACATGGAACACCGTCCGCATTGAACTATGCACACATGATGCGGGCAACACAATCACCAACCTGGACCGGCAACTCGCCTCGGCTATTGATACCCTGGTCTGACGTGGAAAGAAAAATATCATTGTTTGTAGTTCCAACACCTATCGGTAACCTTGGGGACATTACCATCCGTGCCCTTGATGTCTTACAAAAGGCCGATGCCATTCTTGCGGAGGATACGCGTACTACAGGCGTCCTTTTGAAACATTATAAGATTAACAAATCCCTGCAAAGTTTTCACATTTTCAACGAGCACAAGGTTTTGAATCGATTAGTGGAGGAAATGAGATCGGGAAAAGGCTTTGCACTTGTATCCGATGCAGGAACACCTGGCATTGCAGACCCTGGATTTTTGCTGGTGAGAGCCTGTCTTCAAGCCGGCCTGACAGTGGAATGCCTCCCTGGCGCTTCTGCCATCCTGCCCGCTCTTGTTCAATCGGGCTTCCCGACAGACCGTTTTGTGTTTGAAGGATTTCTTCCCCATAAAAAAGGAAAATCGTCTCTCCTGAAGGCAATGGCCGGGGAGGAGCGCACTGTCATTTTCTATGAATCGCCCCACCGACTGATTAAGACCCTGGAACAAATGCTTCCTCTTTTTGGTGAGGGTCGACTGGTTTCGGTGAGCAGAGAGTTGACCAAAATTCACGAAGAAACATTCACTGCTCCTCTCAGGGAGGTGATCAGTCATTTCAAGCAGAAGGAAGTCAAGGGAGAAATTGTTGTCGTGGTAGATGGCAAAAGAGACTGAAATTCACCCATCCCTGCTTTTTCTCGGCACCGCTTTGTTGGCTTCAGCGGCATGGTGGATGGCTTCCTTTCCCTTACTTGGGTTCGTGGCTTTTGCGCCACTCTTCGCCCTCACCGACCGGGCTGTGGAAACCTCGTCCGTGTGGGAAAAGATGGAATGGGTGCTGCTGGCACTTACCCTTTCCTTCTATGCTTCACACCATTTTGACTCTTCCTTCCTCGTGACTGCCATGCTGGAAGGAATCGCGTTTACCCTGCCATTTGTTGCCCATGTTTGGGTACGCCAGACTCTTGGTCCTTATGCCGGAAAGATAACCATCCTTCTTTTCTGGCTCAGCCTTGAATACCTGCTTCTGAAAATCAAACCGGCGGGGGGCACTTATCTGGCCGATATGCTGCAACTCATGAACAACTGGAATCACTGGAATCATAATACCGGCTACCTCGGAGCCAGCTTCTGGTTGCTTCTCACCAATCTTTTCGTTTACGAGGCTGCCCTTTCGAAAACTCCGTTCCGCTGGCCATGGATTGTTGCTGCAGTTCTGGCACTCACCGGTCCCCTTGCCTACTCCTTTTATCTGACCGATGAAGGTATTTCCCGTGAAAGGATGATCAATTTATACAGCCAAAGTAATTCCACCGAAACTGCCGGTGCGTATCTTGCACAGGGCGAGTGGATTGTTCGTACTGCGGCCTGGATTTCAACATTAGTGCTTCTGTTCACGTTAGTTAAGAATAAAATCAGTCAGTGAATATCAATCTATCTGCTATTGAACAAAATGTGATGAGCATCTGCCACGAGGTGGGTGAGTTTATTGCAATTGAAAGTGCACGTTTCGACCGCGCTAATATTGAGAAGAAGATGGGGTTCAATAACCTCGTTTCTTATGTCGATAAGCAATCCGAAAAGATGCTTGTAACCGAGTTGTCAAGAATTTTGCCGGGGTCAGGATTCATAGGAGAAGAGGGAACCGACATTGTCTCAGGCAATGGCTATCGCTGGATAATCGATCCCCTTGACGGCACAACTAACTTTACACACCAGTTTCCTCTTTTTGCCATCAGCATAGGCCTTGCTAAGGAAGATAAGATGGTACTGGGAGTAGTGTTCGAAGTGAACAAGAAGGAAATGTTTCATGCGTATGAAGGGAGTCCTGCCTACCTCAATAATCAGGAGATCAGAGTCTCTGTCGTTGCTTCCCTTCAGGACAGTCTGCTCGCAACCGGCTTCCCTTATTATCAATTTGACAAAATGGATGCCTACCTCAGGATTATTCAAAATTTTCTGCGCACTTCACATGGATTGCGTAGAATGGGCAGCGCTGCCACCGACCTGGCATATGTAGCCTGCGGCCGATTCGAGGGATTCTTTGAATATGATCTCAATCCATGGGACGTTGCTGCAGGAACTTTTCTTGTACAGCAGGCCGGCGGCATTGTGACGGATTTCAAGGGACAGAATAACTTTCTGTTTGGAAGGGAAGTATGTGCGGCTTGTGCCATCCAGCCGGAAATGGTGCAAATGATTCAAAAAGAATGGGATGCTAATTAGTCCAATCAATTCTATACAATTAACAGTTATGAAATCCAGTAGCCGCTATTTCATTTTGATGGCCCTCCTGCTATCGCAGATAACCCATGCTCAGATCAATCTAGAAGATAAATTGCCAATTGCCCCCGAGATCAGGAAGGGAACACTTGCCAATGGACTTACCTATTATATCAGGCGGAACGTGAGGCCAGAGAAGAAAGTAGAGCTGAGACTG
This sequence comes from Cyclobacteriaceae bacterium, assembly GCA_039810905.1. Classification (GTDB taxonomy): domain Bacteria; phylum Bacteroidota; class Bacteroidia; order Cytophagales; family Cyclobacteriaceae; genus ELB16-189. The sequence goes on from JBDHXU010000005.1 coordinate 24,173, forward strand.
GTAGTGAAGGCAGGCTCCATTCTGGAAGATGATGACCAGCAAGGCCTTGCTCACTTTACCGAACACATGGCTTTTAATGGATCCAAGCACTTCAAGAAAAATGATTTGGTCTCCTTCCTTCAATCCATTGGAGTCAAATTCGGGGCAGATCTGAATGCTTACACCAGCTTTGACGAAACCGTCTACATTCTGCCCATACCAGTTGACAAGCCTGATAATCTTGAACAAGGATTCCTGGTATTGGAAGATTGGGCCGGCGGAGTCTCATTCGATGCAGAGGAAATTGAAAAAGAACGTGGTGTGGTCCTGGAAGAGGAGCGCCTTGGTAAAGGCGCACAAGAAAGAATGAGCAAGCAGACCCTGCCAAAGATACTTGCCGGATCCAAATATGCTATCCGCCTTCCCATTGGCAAACCTGAGATTTTAAAAAATTTCAAGCCTGAAGTAATCAAGCGCTTCTATGCTGACTGGTACAGACCTGACTTAATGGGCGTCTTCGTGGTGGGAGACATTGACCCGACTGCCGCTGAATCCCTTGTAAAAAAACATTTTGAAAAACTCCGGAATCCTGCCAAACCGAGGCCAAGAATCTATGCAGAAGTGCCATCAAGAAAGACTTCGGAAGGACTGGTCGTAACGGACAAAGAAGCTACCAATTACATCCTCCAGATCTTTTACCCTACACAGAAATCCCAACCTGAAGTAACGGTCGGCGATTACCGCAAAGGAATGATCAAGAATTTGTTTTCTGCCATGTTTGGACAACGTATGCAGGAGCTTACGCAGAAAGCTGATCCACCATTCATATTCGGTGGAAGCAACCGGGGAGAATTTGTTCATGGCTATGAGTCCTATTTTGGTTTTGCTGTCATTGGAAAGGCCGGTGTTTCAGAAGCCGTAAAAGCAGTTGTTCAGGAAAACGAGCGGGCAAGGCAGTTTGGTTTTACAGCTGGTGAATTGGAACGCGCTAAGAAATCCCTTATGCGCAATATGGAAAAAGCTTACAACGAAAGGGACAAGTCAGAATCAGAAGATTATGCAGATGAATACATCCGCAACTTCCTGAACGAGGAGCCCATCCCAGGAATCGAAAAGGAATACACATACTACAATACACTGTTGTCAAGTGTTACACTGGATGAAATCAATTCATACGCCACCAAAACGATCCCTCCCAATTCAGAAAACAAGCTTGTGATATTTCAGGGGCCGGACAAAGCTGACTTCACCTTTCCAACCAATGAAGAACTGCTGACCCAGGTCACAGAAGCGCAAAAACTTCCAGTCACACCTTACGTAGAAAAAGCAGTAGCTGCTTCCCTAATGAGTGCAGTCCCGGAAGGTGGCCGCATTCTTTTTGACAAGAAAAATGAAGCAATGGGCATTTCTGAATTGACACTTGCGAACGGCGTGAAAGTCATTCTGAAACCCACCGATTTCAAAAATGACCAAATCGTTCTTTCCGGTTTTCGCTCTGGTGGCCAGTCAGTATACGAAATCCAGGATCTGTATAATGCCCAGTATGCCGCAACCGTAGTGTCACAAATGGGTATTGGTAATTTCACTCCAAATGATCTCCGGAAGGTTCTGGCAGGGAAGTCCGTGAGCGTGGCACCAAGGATTATTGCACTCTCAGAAGGCATCAATGGACAGTCGGGCGCCTCCGATCTGGAGGCTCTCTTCCAGATGACGCACCTCTATTTTACGCAGCCAAGGAAGGATGAGGAATTGTTTAAGTCATTCGTCTCCCGACAGCAGGGTCTTATCAAGAATATGATGAGCGACCCCCGAACCATCTTTCAGGATACTATTCAGCAAATGCTTTATAACTACAATCCCAGAGGCCCGCGTTTCCCGCGGATACAGGATTTTGAGAAGATAAATCTGGACAGGGCTTTGGCCATCTATAAAGAGCGGTTCGGGAACGCTCGTGGCTGGACCTTCTACATTGCCGGAAGTTTTGACCTTGCCAAAATCAAGCCGCTTGTTGCGAGCTATCTCGGAACTTTGCCATCGGTGCAACCTGCCCCGGCCGGCTACAAGGATCTCGGGCTCAGACCCGTCAAAGGGGTGGCCAGAAAAGAAATCAGGAAAGGAAAGGAACCGAAGAGCATCATTGCGATTACATTCAGCGGAGAAGCCCCCTATTCTGACAACAACCAACTGAAACTGCAGGCACTTATAGAATTGATGAACATCAAATTAATTGAAACACTCAGGGAAGAACTAAGCGGAATCTACGGCGGGGGTATGAACGGTATGCTTTCGAGAAATCCATATGAAAGCTACAGCATCAGTACATTTCTTCCATGCGGACCCGAAAACGTCAACAAGCTGATCGATGCCACTTTTGCCGAAATCAAGAAGATCAAAGACAAAGGACCCTCCACGGAGGACCTGAACAAGGTCAAGGAAACGTTCATAAAGAAATATCAGGAAGACATTAAGGACAATAGCTACTGGATTAACAGAATGCAACGTAGCGCAGAAAACGGAACAGATCCGGCAGACATACTGACAGTAGAGACCCGGGTCCAGGCATTAACACTTGCAGACCTTCAGGAAGCAGCCAGGAAATATTTCGATCTTAATAACTACTTCCAGGCTGTTCTGTATCCGGAAAAGTAAGCCACATGATTTTGTGACTAATTGGGTATTTTTGGCTTTTAACCCTGATGAGAATTTCCATTGGATTGCTGCTATTGCTGGCGGCAGCATCTTGTTCGTCTGACTCCAAGAACATGCCCCTGGCTCTCGGGCTTCCTGGAGATGTTTACTTCGTAATGGATTCTTCACAGTGGAAAGGACCGCTGGGAAGAACACTGGATTCCATTTTTAGTGAAGAAGTGCCAGGGCTCCCCCGCAAAGAATCTCTTTTCACCACCCGCTGGATCGATCCCCGCAAACTAAACACCGCACTGAAGCAGCGCAGAAATCTCATTTTTGTGATGACACTGGATAGAAACGACCAGGGCGCCAGGATCGTGAGGGGTTTGTTTACCCCCGAATCCATCGAAAAAATCAGGACAGAGCCGGAAAAATACAATCGGACAGCCGCCGATGTTTTTGCCCGCAATCAGGAAGTACTCTATCTGTACAGTCCCAAAGAAGAGTTGTTGCGCCGGCATGTTATCAGAAATGCACCTTCCCTGATCAGCTATTTCAATGTTAAAGAGCGGGAGAGAATGTCACATTCCCTGTTCAAGGCAGGCGAGATGAAAGGGCTTACACAACTTCTGCAAAAGGAATTCCAATGTGAAATGCGTTTCCCATTTGGATTCAAACTTGCAGACAAGGACACCAACTTCGTATGGTTCCGCCAAATCAACCCAAAAGATGACAAAGACATTTTTATTGCCAGAAAGAAATACTCCTCCCGACAAAATTTCAACAAAGATGAACTGATTGCTTTCCGCGATGAAATTTGCAAGAAGTATCTTTTTGGCGACCCTGCCCGAACGGACTCGTATATCGTTACGGAAATGAGACCTTATATTCCTGTTACACTTGATACGGTAAATTTTAACGGACATTTTGGGATGAAGATGTACGGTCTGTATCGGTCCAATGACTATTTATTTGGAGGGCCCTTTGTGAGCTTTGCGCTGGTTGATGAGGGCCGTCATGAGTTCTACTACCTTGAAGGATTTACAATCAGCCCTGGTCGTGACCAAAGGGAAATAATGAGGGAACTTGAGACCATTCTTTACACTTTCCGAACCAGCAAAGAGCTGACAACGGTGAAGTGATGGAGAATTGGGATATGATTTTTGTCGTATCCCCATTATCGTGAATAGCTTATCTTAGCGGTTCTTTATGCTATTCTTATGTCAATCAAGATTCGAAAGCAGGATGCACTGAACTACCACATGCAGGGCCAACCTGGCAAGGTTGAGGTGGTACCTACCAAAAAGATGAGTACTCAACTCGATCTGGCTTTGGCCTACTCGCCCGGAGTAGCCGAACCATGCAAAGAGATACACGCCAACAAGGAGGATGTGTACAAGTACACATCAAAAGGAAACCTCGTCGCAGTCATTTCCAACGGTACGGCTGTGTTGGGTTTGGGAGACATCGGGCCCGAGGCAGCCAAGCCCGTTATGGAGGGAAAAGCTGTGCTCTTCAAAAAATTTGCCGGCATAGACAGCTTTGATATAGAGATTGATGAGAAAGACCCCGATCAGTTCATAAAAATTGTCAAGGCACTGGAGCCAACCTTCGGTGGAGTCAATCTGGAAGATATCAAAGCACCTGAATGTTTCAAGATTGAAACGGCATTGAGGGAAAAAATGAATATTCCCATTATGCATGACGATCAACACGGAACTGCCATCATTTCCAGCGCTGCTTTGCTTAATGCCCTGGAACTAATAGGGAAAAAGATTGACAAGATTGTAATGGTAGTTAACGGCGCGGGTGCTGCGGCAATTTCCTGTTCCCGGCTTTACATCGCGTTAGGTGTAAAGAAAGAAAATATCATCATGTGTGACAGCAAGGGCGTAATCTCAACCAGTCGCAAAAATCTGGATGCTACCAAAGCCGAGTTTGCTACTTCTAGAAGCGTTTCTTCTCTACAGGAGGCCATCAAAGGAGCAGACGTATTTGTTGGTCTGTCTGTTGCTGATATCCTTACACCTGACGATATCATTGCCATGGCGAAGGATCCAATTGTTTTCGCTCTGGCAAACCCTAATCCGGAAATCGCTTATGACCTTGCCATGAAGACTCGTCCTGACCTCATCATGGCTACGGGGAGATCCGATCATCCCAACCAGGTGAACAACGTATTGGGATTCCCCTATATCTTCCGTGGAGCTCTTGATGTGCGGGCAACCGGAATCAATGAAGCGATGAAGCTCGCCGCTGTTCGCGCGTTGGCTGAACTGGCGAAAGAACCGGTACCGGATAGTGTGATGATGGCATACGGAACAGATAAGCTTGGCTTTGGTAGGGAATACCTGATTCCCAAGCCTATGGATACACGGCTGATCACTACCATTGCCCCGGCAGTTGCAAAGGCAGCAATGGAGTCAGGGGTAGCTACCCGCCCCGTTAATGACTGGGGAAGTTATCATGACGAGCTGCAACAGAGAATTGGCATTGATCAGAAACTCATTACGAATATCATTGACAGGGCCAAAAAGGCTCCTAAGCGGGTCGTATTTGCGGAGGCTGACAATCACAAAATTCTTAAAGCGGCGCAGGTCGTCCAGGATGAGAAGATTGCTGTGCCCATACTGCTGGGCAACCGCTCAATCATTGAACAACTTATCAAAGAGCATAATCTTGAACTCGATGAGTGCACCATTATCGACCCCCGTGAAGACAAGAATCGCGATCAGCGATATGCGCAGGCGTACTACGAAAAGCGGCAGCGCAAGGGTGTAACTTATGCGGATGCCGAACGTACCATGAGGGATCGCAACGCTTTCGGTGCCATGATGGTGGAGTTTGGAGAGGCGGATGCTTTCATTTCGGGGCTTACACGTGATTACTCCAAAACCATTCTCCCGGCGCTTCAGATTATCGGTATGCGACCGCATGTGAGCCGGGTCGCCGGCATGTATATCATCATGAACAAGAAAGGCAATTTTTTCTTTGCCGATTGCACCGTTAATGTTGATCCAACTCCTGAAGAGCTTGTCGGGATCATTGGTCTTACCATGCGGGGTGCCAAGTTTTTTGAGGCGACTCCAAGAGTGGCTGTACTCTCTTACTCCAATTTTGGTTCAAGCAAAGGTGACGTTCCCGAAAAGACCCGTAAGGCTGTTCAACTTGCAAAACAGAAATATCCCGATTTGATCATTGAAGGAGACATTCAGGCCAATGTGGCATTGGACGTTGAGCTGCAGCGGGAGCAATATCCATTTAGCACTTTGTCAAAAGAAGGCGCCAACACGCTTATCTTCCCCAATCTTGCCTCAGCCAACATTGCCTACAAGCTGTTGATGGAAATAGGGGGTGCAGAGACTATTGGTCCGATTCTGCTGGGTATGAGGAAACCAGTTCACATTCTCCAACTGGGAAGTTCCATTCGTGAGATTGTCAACATGACGGCCATTGCAGTAGTGGATGCCCAATTGCAGGAAGAAAGAGAATTGGCGGCGGCTGTTAAATAGAGAGATCGGCCCGACTATACTATGATTGCATACCTTAGGGGCAGACTTGTTCGCAAGGAGCCAACCCATATTATTGTGGAGGTGGGAGGAATTGGGTACGAGGCCTCCATATCACTGAATACATTTTCAGAAATCAAGGACCAAGAGGAAATTCGGTTACTAACTTACCTACATGTCCGGGAGGACGCGCATTTGCTTTACGGCTTTGCTTCCGAGGCCGAGAAGACAATGTTCCTTCACCTCATTTCTGTTAACGGGGTGGGTCCCAATACCGCTATGGTCGTTTTGTCTTCTCTGCCCCCTGCCGAACTGAAATCTGCCATCTTAAGGGAGGATGGCGCAACCTTGCAGGCAGTTAAGGGAATTGGCGGGAAAACAGCCCAAAGGCTGATCCTGGAACTGAAAGATAAGCTTCGGAAGGAAGTCGATGATGCGCCCTCAATAATTCCTGGTCTCATAAACAATACCCTCCGTCAGGAAGCGTTAACTGCTCTGATGACCCTTGGAATAGCCAGGGCAGCAGGGGAGAAAAGTATTGACGCAGTCCTGAAAAAATCAGGAAATAAAATTAGCTTGGAGGATTTGGTCAAGCAGGCACTGAAAAACGCTTAGAGTACGTTTGAATTACCCGACCCGGCAAACGCAGTTCTTATGGGGACTGGGCATGACACTTTTATCATGCTTCCTGTCCGTTTCAGCTTACGCGCAGTTTCAGCGACGTGATACAACACGTCGTGATTCCATCCAGTACCGACCTCTCTACTTTCCCAATTTCCGCCCCTCTGATCGCTTTGGGGATCCCTTCTCCAATTACACTACCAAGTCCCCTCTTTACCTGAAGGATCCGACTCAACTCAAGCAGGAAATAGTCCCAGATACCGGCCGAACCTATACTATATATGAGCGGATAGGAAATATGAATTACCGTTCGCCTACCTATATGACTTTCGACGAGGCGAACCGGTTCCAAAACCAGACATTCATTAAGGATTATTGGAAGACCCGCAGCAAGGCGCTTGATGGAGAAAGTGCGGTTAGTAGCCGCAATCTTCTGCCGAAGCTCTATGTCAGCCCAGTCCTCGATCGCATATTCGGCGGCAGTTATGTCGAATTGATCCCCCGCGGCTTTGTTACACTGGACTTTGGTGGTCAGTGGCAGAAAGTACAGAATCCTTCTATTCCCATTCGCCAGCAAACCAACGGAGGGTTCGAATTCGACCAGCAGATCAACCTGGCCCTTACTGGGAAAGTTGGTGAGAAGCTCAAGATCACCACCAATTTTGACAACAATAACTCATTTGACTTTCAGAATCAGATGAAAGTTGAATATACAGGCTTCAAGGAGGATATTTTGAAGAAGCTTGAAATCGGCAATGTCAGTCTTCCCCTCAACAACAGTCTGATCACAGGAGCGCAGAATCTTTTCGGAGTAAAAGGTCAGTTCCAGTTTGGGAAGCTTTTCGTCACGGCCATTGCAACGACACAAAGAGGCAAACAGTCGGTAATCAATGTCAATGGAAGCACAGGCGGCGCTGCCCAAGGAAGGCCATTCGAGGTAGTGGGTTCCAACTATGATGAGAACCGCCACTTTTTTTTGGGGCAGTTCTTCAGAGACAATTTTGAAAGCTGGCTGGGGACGCTACCTCAGATCACATCAGGTGTTAACATTACACGGGTTGAGGTTTACCTTCTCAACCGTCAAAATGATACACAGACGCTCCGCGATGTGGTTGGTTTGATGGACCTGGGTGAAACCGACAAAGCTTATCGAAAGTCTTACTATAATATTACAGCTCCTGACAAGTCTCCTACTTTCAACAACAATAATGATTTGTATGCCAAGGTCAGTAAGCTAAACCCAAGTTCTGATGGTATCAATCAGGAACTGGAGAACTTATTCGCTCCTAATCCTTTTGTAAATGGTACCGACTTCGAAAAGATCACCTCTGCGCGAAAGTTGGCCACCACTGAGTTCAGTTATAACAAAGAATTGGGCTATATAACGCTTCAGCGAAAGCTTCAGAATGATGAGGCTCTTGCCGTCGCTTATGAATATACCTACAATGGACGGGTCTACAAGGTCGGCGAACTCACTGAAGATTATTCTAATAAAGGAGAAAAGGATGTCGTTTTTCTGAAATTATTGCGACCAAGGAAGATCGCAGTAAAGGATGAACGCGGTGCCATACTGCCGACCTGGAACCTGATGATGAAGAACATCTATAACCTTGGCGTCACTCAACTGCAGCGGGATGGCTTTCAATTGCGGATCATTTACAGGGATGACCGTACAGGTATTGACAATCCTCAGTTGCAGGATGGTGACTATTCAAGAACAGTACAACTCATACAGGCCCTTGGACTTGACAGGCTGAACCCTTACAACGACCCTCAGCCAGATGGAAACTTCGACTATGTTGAAAAGGTCACTATCAATTCTGAGACAGGCTTGATCATCTTTCCATACCTCGAGCCATTCAACAAGGGACTTCGGAATTTGTTCGCAAAAGAAAATAATCCAAACACTCAGCAACTGTTAATCCAGAAATATGTTTACGATACTTTGTACCATACGACCAAGGCGGAGGCCGAACTTGTGGCCACAAAGAACAAGTTTTACATTGTCGGATCCTTCAGGGCAGGTGCAGGGAAAGACATCATCATTCAAGGATTCAATATTACCCCTGGATCCGTAAAAGTATTTGCCGGCGGTACCCCTTTGAGGGAAATGGTGGATTACACCGTCGATTATACTTTTGGCAAAGTGACTATTCTTAATGAAGGGATTCTCAGCTCGGGCAAAAATATCAGTGTAACCTACGAACAGCAGGATCCATTTGCATTTCAAACCAGATCGTTACTGGGAACACGTATGGACTACAAATTGAATGATGATGTTAATATCGGTGGTACTGTCCTGTATTATAATGAACGGCCTCTCATTTCCCGCAATCTTATTGGAACAGAGCCTGCAAGAAACTGGCAATATGGCCTGGACCTGAACATGAAGAAGAATTCCAGGATGCTCACCAAGATGGTGGATGCATTGCCCTTTTTACAGACCAAAGAACAATCAACCGTAACACTAAATGCAGAATTTGCGCAACTGATCCCGGGAACTTCAAACATTGTTCAGGGAGATGGCACTTCCTTTATTGATGACTTTGAAAATTCTGCCACACCCTACAGCATGCTTAATCCTGTTGGTTGGAAACTGGCCGTCGTTCCGCAAACCATTGACAACAGATATGATCTTAGTGGCGGCAGCATTGATGATGTTAAAGCTGGTTACAAGAGGGCAAAACTTGCATGGTATCAGGTTGACAATCTTTTTTATCGTCAGAGCAGTCGTTATAAACCAGGCAACATCACTGACAAGGACCTCGAGAACCATTATGTAAGACCTGTACTTCCACAAGAAATATTCCCTTTTAAAGATCCTTATGTAGGCAACTTTTACGAACAAATTTTTGACGTTGCGTACTATCCTTCTGAACGCGGACCATATAACTATAACCCTGATCTGAATCCTGACGGAACGTTGAAGAATCCAGCCAGCAACTGGGCTGGTATCACCACCGCTATAAGAACGGAAGTGGACTTTGACAAGGCAAATATCGAGTATGTAGAGTTCTGGCTGCTCAACCCATTTATCAACAACCCAAATGGCGTGATCGACGACGGAGTGAATCCGCCCAAACCCAACACGACGGGAGGTAAGCTCACTTTTCATATTGGAAGCATCTCAGAAGACCTTATGCGCGACGGCAAACATGCCTTCGAAAACGGCCTTCCCACGGATGGTAATCTCACAGGAGGCGGCGTTACAGAAAACAATTGGGGATTCGTTACAACTCAGCAATATCTCAATAATGCTTTCAACACAGATGCCGGTTCGCGAGCCAACCAGGACGTTGGCCTTGACGGCGTTAACAGCACCAAAGAACAACAGAAATTTCAAGACTTCTTGAATCTCGTGAATGGAAGCGCACGCCCCATCGTGGCTAAAGACCCTTCAGCAGATGATTTCAAGTATTTCCTGGGACCTGAACAAGATGCAGCAAACGCGAAACTCCTGGCACGATACAAGAACATTAACGGCCATGAGAACAACTCCCCCATCATAACGGGTAATGAGCCATTTGCCCAAAGTGGCTCCAACCTGCCAGAAAACGAAGACCTTAACCAGGATAATACGTTGAGCGACCTGGAAGAGTATTACGTCTACAATTTGGATTTGCGCCCCGGACAACTGGAAGTCGGTAAGAAATATATTGTGGACAAGATCATCCCGGAAGGTAAACCGGATGTTACATGGTATCTCGTCCGTATACCTATTCGTCAGTTTGAGGACAAGGTGGGTGCCATCAATGGTTTCAAGTCCATCCGCTACATGCGCATGATGGTTTCGGGTTTCAGTGAACCGGTCGTTCTACGGTTCGCTAATTTCAGGTCCGTGGGTAATAGATGGAGACGCTACACGACCAACTTGCCTCAATCTCAATTCAATGAGGAACTTGAACCCAACTTGGACAACTTCTCGGTCTCTGTTGTGAATGTGGAAGAGAACGGTAAGGGGAACAACGAAAAACCGGCCTATGTTCCGCCTCTGGCCAGGGACCGTGACGTTACTTCAACTATTCAGCGACGCCTCAATGAACAGTCAGTTCAGATGTGCGTCAACAACCTGGAGGATGGAGACGGCCGCTCTATTTACAAGAACGTCAGCTTTGACTTCTTTAACTATGGTCGTATCAAGATGTTCCTATCTGCCCATGGTGACGGATTGAAAGATGATCAGTTGGTCGGCTTCCTGCGTCTGGGTACTGATTTTGATCAGAACTATTACGAAATAGAACTACCGTTGAAAATCACACCAAACGGAAACAATCCCAGTGTGAGTGTAGTATGGCCCGAGGAAAATCAAATCGACCTGGACTTGAATGAATTGTATGCTTTGAAAGCACAGCGCGATCGTGAGAACTATCCTTTGGGTCAACTTTATCCATTGTCGGGTCCCAAACAAATTGATCGTCAGGGCATCCGGATATTTGGAAGACCCGATCTCAGCCAGGTAAAACTTATGATGATCGGGGTACGCAACCCGCGCAGTCCGGATGCGAAAGCCCTCAGTGTCTGCATTTGGGCTGACGAAATGCGACTTACTGATTTCGACCGTACTGCAGGGTGGGCGGCAAACGCAGTTGTGAACGCTAAACTAGCCGACCTTGGAAATGTAACCGGATCATTCAAACGCATAACTTACGGTTACGGAGGCGTACAGTCAAAAATATCAGAGAGAGCCCGTGGAGAGACCACCGTTTTCGATATATCTGCCAACCTTTCAATAGACAAATTACTTCCCCGCAACACCGGACTCAAAATTCCGATGTTTATCAGTTACGAAAAGACCACCCTGAATCCCAACTACGATCCGGCAAACCCCGACATGCGAATTTCTGCAACGGACAAGTCTTTTAGCACAGACGCAGAACGGGAAGCCTACCACAAACTCATACAGGACAACGCCATTCGACGAAGTTTAAACTTTACCAACGTCCGAAAGACCAAAGTGCGGCCTAACGCCGCAAGTCACTTATACGATATTGAAAACTTCTCATTTACCTATGCCTTCAGCGAGGCCACGAGGACGAATTTCAACTTATTGGAAAACACACAACGAAGTATCAAAGGCAGCATGGCCTGGCAATTCAATCCAAAATTCAAGGGTTTTGAGCCCTTTAAGGAAACCAAATGGAAGAGTCCCTGGCTGAAACTCATCAAAGATTTTAATCTCAACCCGGTTCCTTCCAGTCTTTCTTTCCGGGGAGAGCTCGACCGATCATTCACAAAAATTGTTTACCGGAATTCCCCCAGTTCTACCAACACAGCGCAATCCAACATCCAAAAATACTTCTTGTTTAATCGTTATTACACAGCCCGCTGGTCACTTTCAAAGGCATTGACCCTTGATTACAATGCAAAGGTCAATGCTATCATAGATGAACCAGATGTAGACCCCATAGGCGGTTACTCTCCTATAGAGAAGCGCTACATTACCGCTCAGGAATATCAGGATTCTGTTATTCATAATCTAAAAAATTTCGGGCGGAAGAAGAATTACGATCAAACCCTCACGGCTAATTACACTGTGCCTTTTGATAAGCTTCCGTTGACAAACTGGCTTGGCGCAGAATACCGGTACAACACTGCCTACTCGTGGCGTGCCGGACCTGTTGAAAGAGTGGACAGTCTTAAACTCGGAAACATAATTCAGAACAGTCAGGATCAGGGATTAAACGGCAGGATAGACCTCCTGAAACTCTACAATAAAATTGGATACCTCAAAGAAATCAATACCCCAAAGCAAAAGCCCACTCCAATGGAAAAGGCGCGCGCCAAGCCAGATACAGTGAAACAGCCGCCCAACAATTTTGCATTGAAAGGACTACTGCGGCTCATGATGTCTATCCGCAATCTGACTGCGACTTACAATGTTACGCAAGGCACAATTCTTCCCGGTTTCCTTCCCACCCCCAGTTTACTCGGCATGGACGCAGGGTGGAATGCGCCTGGGTGGGGATTTGTTTTTGGGGGCCAGGACCCCAACATTCGGTTCAAGGCTGCAGAAAATGGGTGGCTGACCAAATCCACTAAACTTACAACTCCATTCAGTCAGAGCATGACCAAAGACCTTGGCATCCGTACAGCGATGGAACTTTCACAAGATCTGAAAATTCAACTTGATGTGAAGAAAACGACAACCTCCTCATTCCAGGAAATCTTCCGCTATAATCCGGACAGCGCCAGATACACAGAGCTAAGCCCGAGCAGGACTGGCAGCTATCGGATTTCCACCCTGACCATAGGAACGGCGTTTGCAAATAACTCCAGTCTTACTTCAGATGTCTTCCAAAAATTCGTTGACAATATTCCTGCCATCCAGAATCGGTTTTCGCAAGTAACAGGAAACAGCTACGAAAAGAAATCGCAGGATGTACTGATCCCTGCCTTTATTGCCGCCTATACCGGCCAGAGTACTGATCGCGTCGGGTTGACACCATTTCCTACGACACCTCTCCCAAACTGGAGGCTCGATTACAGTGGGCTCTCCAAGCTGGAGGCATTCAAGAATGTGTTTCAGTCTGTAACCATTTCACACGCTTACTCCTCCACATACTCTGTCATGAACTTCACCAACTCGCTAGAATACACGAATGTAACCAATAATATCCCGCTCTCTGATTATAACAACGGCATTTATGCATCCCAGAAAAACTCGCAGGGAGAACTCATTCCTGTCTATGTTGTCAGCCAGGTTATGATATCAGAACAGTTCGCTCCCCTGGTGGGAATTAGTGTAAGAACAAAAAGCAAAATGACGCTAAGGTTTGAATATAAGACCAAACGAGACTTGTCCCTGAACATTTCTAACGCGCAGATTACTGAAATGACTGCAAAGGACTGGTCCTTTGAATTTGGCTACATCAAAAACAACCTGAAACTGCCATTCAAGGACCAAGGCAGAATCATAACACTAAAAAACGATATCAATTTCCGTTTGAATATGAGTGTGACCAATAACCAAACTATCCAAAGGAAGATTGATGAGGTCAATACTATCACGAATGGAAATATCAACCTTCAGATCAGGCCTAATATAAGCTATGCAATCAACAACAAGCTGAATATTCAGGCTTATGTAGATCGCAACGTCAACGATCCCCTGGTAACAAATTCATATCGACGGGCCACCACCCGCGTTGGCTTCAAACTGCTGTTTAACCTGGCCCAATAGATTATTAGGGATCGGCGTGCAGGGCGTGTTGCAAATTAGGCTAATTTTGGGGCCACAAATCAAAATATCTCGTCATGAACACACCTGAAGGGCTCCGATACACAAAAGATCACGAATGGATCAAGCTTGATGGCAACAAGGCTACCATCGGCATTACTGATTTTGCACAGGGCGAGCTTGGAGACATCGTCTACGTTGATATTTCAACGGCAGGAAAGGATGTAGCCGCTCATGAAGTTTTTGGTACTGTGGAGGCCGTAAAAACCGTCAGTGATCTGTTCATGCCGGTTGCAGCCAGGGTAATAGAGGTGAACAAAGCCCTGGAGGGCAGTCCAGAAAAGGTTAATACAGACCCTTATGGAGAAGGATGGATGATACGGGCAGAAATCAAGAATCCGACGGAGATTGACAATCTGCTGACCGCCGCACAGTACAAGGAACTTATCGGCAAGTAAGTTGTTCTAAGTCCAGGCATAATTCTGTGATCGAATTACCCGTCATATCAGCGCCATCTGAGCACCGCAGAAAACCCGAATGGCTTCGCGTTAAGCTTCCGGTTGGGCCCGACTACGCGCGGGTAAGAAGATTAGTTGATCAACACAAGCTTCACACTATTTGCGAGAGTGGCAATTGTCCTAATATGGGTGAGTGTTGGGGAGCTGGTACTGCCACGTTTATGATACTTGGAAATGTGTGTACACGCAGTTGCAGTTTTTGCGCGGTGGCTACCGGACGCCCAACAGAGTATGATGAAGACGAGCCGCGTCGTGTTGCCGAAGCCATCAAACTTATGGGTGTCAAGCACGCCGTCATAACTTCCGTAAATCGTGACGAACTCAAGGACCGGGGTGCTGAGATTTGGTACCAGACTGTAGTTCAGACTAAAGCTCTATCGCCTGATACCACAATTGAAACCCTGATCCCTGATACCAAAGGAAATTGGGATGCGCTTCACAGAATGATTGAGGGCGACCAGGAGGTCGTTTCACACAACATGGAAACGGTCGAGCGCATGTATCGAAGAGTACGTCCTCAGGCGAAATATGAACGAAGCCTTGAACAACTCAGACGAATCAGAGAAGCAGGCAAGCGCTCCAAGAGCGGTATTATGCTGGGTGTTGGAGAAACGAAAGAAGAGGTATTCAAGTCAATGGATGATCTTGCCCAGAATGGGCTGATGATTCTGACCCTCGGTCAATATTTGCAACCGACGAAAATGCATTTAGAGGTTGCAGAGTTTATCCATCCTGACACCTTCGAGATGTATAAAGAGGAAGGACTTAAACGAGGCATAGCTTACGTTGAATCGGGACCACTAGTCCGCTCCTCTTACCACGCGGAACGCCACGTAAATGTTGCTTTCAAGTAATCAGGAGAATCTTGCCGAAAGAACCTCCAGGTATCTTAGCTGATTCTTTGCCCTTGCCAGATTATGTCCGATGTAGGCGGTGTGGTAGTACACATCGCCATTCAGAAAATCCGCGAGAAACCTGAGAGCCATTATATAGGTCATCATTTTTCCTGCAAACGGAACAGCTTTCAATTCGGCTGCCGACATTACCTTTCCCATCTCGTGAAGATAACCCTCGTGCAGCGCCTGGTAAATATTTTCGCGAAAACTGATTCGGTTCAAGTCTTCCTCGTTCTCATCGACAGGTGACACGAATGTCCTGACCATGTCTCCAAAATCATAAATAAAGTAACCTGGCATAAGCGTGTCGAGGTCAATAACACACCTGGCCTCCCGTGTATTCTCATCCAGCAGCACATTGTTGATCTTGGTATCATTGTGGGTTATTCTCAGACGGAGTTCCTTGCTGTCGATTAATTCTTGATATTGTCTTACTAGGTAGCCGAACTGTCTCACTGATTCAATGGAGGATTCGGCCTTCTCAATACGCTCAGTTGTTGCACCCGCAAGTGCCCCCTCGAACTGTTTGAACCTTAGAGCAAGGTCATGGAAGTGAGGAATGGTCTCCTGAAAACCCGTCAATGGTATGTCATTCAGTCTCCTGGTGAGGCCTCCGAAGGCTGCAGCTGCGGCATAGGCTTCCTTTTCCGTTGACACACAGTCGATGGTAATCGTTCCGCTCAAATAAGGAAACATTCTCCAAGGCCAGCCCTCCTTGTCGAGCACCATCTCCTTTCCACTGACGGTCAAGGCGGGCCGGAGGAAGACATAATTGGGCTCTGTATCGAGGAGGTAATCAGCAGCCAATCTCCAATTCCGGGCAATGGCATCAGGCTGCAGAAAGATATTCTTGTTAACACGTTGCAGAATCCAGCTATCGGGTCCCAAGACACGGAAAGTTTCATGAATATGTCCTGTTCCAATTCGTTCCAGCCGGTAAGTATTTTCATTAAGACCGAATGCGGCCAGAATATCTTTCATATAAGCCACTTTTTCATTTGCGACTCAGTAAGGTTGCCACCGCAAATTATCGTCGCTACTTTATCGCCGGCCCATTTGTTGTATCTCTTGATTGCTGCAAGTCCCACAACGGCTGACGGTTCGGCCACAAGGCCAACGTGAATATAGACGGATCTCATTGCATCAAGAATATCCTCCTCACTAACCAGAAGCATATCGTCGACAAGAGGACGCATGTCTTCCAATGCTTGAGGAACGGGAATCCTCACGCCAATCCCGTCGGCGATGGTTGTCACCTCCTTATGAACCTTGACTTCGCCGGCCTGCAAGGACTCAATCATGGCAGGTGCACCTGAGGCCTGAACGGCCACCATGCGAACGTCAGGCCTCAATTCTTTGAAAACCCGGGAGATACCGTTGAATAAGGCTCCATTTCCGACCGGAATTAGTACGGCTTTCAAATCATTTATCTGAAGGAGTTCTAATCCGATTGTGCCAGCACCCTCTGCTGTTTCCACATCAAGACCGTCTTCCACAAATCGCACCGACCGGTCAAGGGCATACAACCTCGCCTGTTGCTTTGCAGAATCAAAATCTTTTCCGAATAGAACCACCGTTGCGCCAAGAGAGCGCATTCTGTCAATCTTGAGTTGATTGGCAGTTTCTGCCGCAAAAACTGTCAATGGCACGCGTGCCTTTCGACATGAGTAGGCCATGGCCTGGCCAAAATTACCAGCACTTGCACACACAATCTCATCCTGCGTCCCGGCTTCGTGGAGAAGAAAATCAGCCCCTCGACCTTTGAACGATCGAATGGGATTCATGGTCTCAATCTTCAGGTGTAGCTCATTCCCCAATAACTTGCTTAAAGGTTCACAATTGAATTGGGGGGAATGCTGAAATACAGGATCTATGCATTTGGCTGCCTTGACAATTCGATCCAGTTTGATTCTATGTTTCGAAAGATCCATGGGAGTTACCAAAGTTTCATAGGGTATTCTCCACCTTCTACAAGGGCACGGATTTTCCGAGACACTTCTTCTTTATCGTCACGATAGGTTACGCCAAACCAGGTTTTTCCGCCAGGAATTATTTTCACTTTACCCTTGCCTTCATTAATCATCCTCGTAACCAGTAGTGCTATATAAAATTCCGCTCCCGCATTCTGAATATTCTCTTCAACAAATCGTTTGAACATCTCTTCAGCAAGAGGAAATACACTGGCCTGAAATCCCCAACAATTCATTGACACGGGCAGATCTCCTCGAAGCACACGGTCTCCATTTTCCTCATGCGACCATATTTCCCCATCCTTCTTTTCTATTTTGGTCAATTCGTTTAGTTCCTGCAAAAAACCAAGCTCGTCGTGTCTTTCTGCCACACCTCGCGAAACTGTTCCATAGTCTGACAGAACATTTTTCAGTGTATAGCCTACCATCGCATGCTCACCAGGTTGGGCCGATGAGAAGAAATTCGCCAGCGACGCAAAAGCCTCCCGCCCATAGAAATCATCGGCATTAATTACTGCAAAAGGACCATCGATCACCTCTTTTCCGCACAGCATTGCATGTGTCGTCCCCCACGGTTTCTTTCGTTCAACTTTGCCAAGTTCTGGAGGCACGAACTTGTCCAGGGATTGGACCACAAAGTGTACTTCCGCCTTCCCCCGGAGCTTGGGTAAGAAAATTTCTCTCACTGAATCAAGAATTTCTTCCCTAACAACGAAGACAATTCTTTCAAACCCCGATCTTATCGCATCATATAGCGAATAATCCATTATGGTTTCACCATTAGGGCCGAATCCGTCTATCTGTTTGATTCCGCCATAGCGGCTTCCCATACCGGCAGCCATGACCAGAAGTGATAACTTTTGATTATTTTTCAACTTCGACAGTTTTATTAGTGATTTTGATTTGTTTTTGGTGAAACAAAAATAGGACTTAAAGACCAAACCACCCTCCTGATGTCAGCTACCCGTTCAGACAGCTATGTAATGTCCGTCAGCATAATTGGGATACTGTTCTTCATATTTGGATTTGTTACCTGGCTGAATGGCACGCTCATACCCTTTCTGAAACTCGCATGTGACCTTCGTTCTGACGCACAGGCATTGCTGGTAACTTTTGCATTTTATATGGCTTACTTTTTCCTGGCAATTCCCTCCTCAATGATCCTCGAGAAAACAGGATTCAAGAATGGCATGTCGCTAGGTTTGTTTGTGATGGCCATTGGCGCCTTGATATTCATTCCGGCAGCAACAGGAAGAAGCTTTCCATTGTTCCTAAGCGGACTTTTCATTCAGGGAATGGGCCTTTCACTTCTTCAAACAGCATCCAATCCCTACATATCCGTCATCGGGCCAATTGAAAGTGCAGCCAGCAGAATAAGTATTATGGGAATCTGCAACAAGGTTGCAGGTGCAATCAGTCCCCTTATTCTTGGAGCCATTGTTTTGGAAGGCGCAACAGAAATTGAACAAAAGATCGCATCGACGACCGACCTCGCAGCAAGATCCGGCCTGCTTCAGACCCTTTCCCACAGGGTAATACTTCCATATGCAATTATGGCGGCTGTTCTGGTGTTGCTAGCCGTCATGATAAGATACTCATCTCTTCCTGAGATCGAGACCGGAGAAGAAGGTGATCAAGCCGACAGGGGGAAAACTTCCATATTGCAGTTTCCGCATTTGCTTCTTGGTGCCATTTGTATCTTCATTTACGTTGGAGCAGAAGTAATGGCTGGAGACGTCATTACGTTGTATGGCAAATCCATCGGTATCAGCCTGGATGATGCCAAGAACTTTACATCCTATACGCTCAGGTCGATGGTAATCGGCTACATAATCGGAATCTTCGCAATACCCAAATACCTCTCTCAAGCGAGGGCACTCACCTGGTCGGCTATCACCGGTCTTCTCCTGGCAACACTAGCATTTATTTCGGAAGGCTACACTTCCATAGTCTTTATTGCCTTGCTTGGATTTGCCAATGCACTAATGTGGCCCTCGATCTTTCCGCTGGCGATTGAAGGTCTGGGCAAGTTTACCAAAATAGGTTCCGCCATCCTCATAATGGGAATCGCAGGTGGCGCAATTGTTCCACAGATATATGCCCGGTTGTCTGAAACACTAGGGCCCCCCGCTGCCTTTTATACCATCATGGTACCTACTTACCTTTACATACTATACTATTCCATGAAAGGTCACCTGGCGGGGCGACGTGCTTAGTTTGCCAGCAAACTGTCCACAAAACTTGTCACGATTTCTTCACGCTCGGCATAATTACCCCTTACCTCTATGAACTGAATGCCTCGAGCTTGCAGAGCAGATCGGAAGACATCATACATTCTGTGTCGCATCTCTTTAGTTCCCAAGTCTCTGAGGCCATCTGCCACCCAAGGCACATCCGGGTTGAACAAAAAGTATTGATCAAATAGGATTCCCCTCTCCCATTCAATCAATTCGTTCGGGATGCTGCCCAGATAGTGTTCTGAATAAATTTGGGTAGTAATAAGGTCTGTGTCACAGAACAGAATTTTATTGGCGGTATTTTGCATGGTCTTAATTCTTTCTGTTTGCGCTTTGCCAATGTCGAGAATGTCACTCAATGTAAAGTCATTGCTTGTAATCATTTCCCTTGCGACTTCTGGCACCCATTCCGTTTGATATTGGAAAGCCAATTTTGATGCCATGCTTGTCTTCCCGGTGCTTTCCGGTCCATAGAAGCATATTTTCTTAACGAAATAACTTCTTGCCGGATGCACAATATAGTCCCAGTAGTGGAAGGGATGCTGCCTGATAAAGGTTCCTGAAACCGGATACTTCACTCTTTTAACATCATAATCTATATGCGCGACGCCCATCTCCCTGGCCAACAAAGGGCCATAGGTCTCAGAACTAAAGATCAAATCAATGTTAGGAAAGCGTCGTCGAATGAATGACACCCAGACCGGCAGGCGTTGCTTTATGGGAACTGTTTCATCATCAAAGTCGTCCAGGCTGATTTCTGTTCTTACATTTCCTATTTGCCTGGAACATTCTATAAGCCAATTATGACGCAATTCACCCGGTATTGGATCACCTGGGCGATAGCTCAGCGAGACAATAAGCTCATCACAGCGAGATGCTGCATAACGTATAAGGCCCATATGGCCTTCATGAGGGGGCATGAACTTACCAATCACCAACCCACGTTTCATGAAGAGTAGGTCAGATATTCCTTTCTCCAGTGCCAGTAACCAAATGCTGCTATTACACAAAACGACGCATACTCTGCGCTCACCAACATTATGCTTTTTGCGAAGTAAAGCGCCGTCGCAACCAAATCAGCCATAATCCAGGCCAACCAGCATTCGATTTTCTTCTGAACCATCAGGTAAGTAGCTGAAATGCTGATAACTGTCACGAAGGAATCAGCGTAAGGAAATGCACTTGGAAGGTTAAAAAGATCTGGCAACCACAAATGAAGCCGGCTGGCAAGTGTACCAAAGAGTACCGTTCCGCTAATGACAGGCAGGATAGTCCACCACCATTCACGCCTAGTCATCCAGCTCACTTTCAACTCTTGCTTACGATCTTCCTCAGCAGCCTTGGGGTGTGTCCATCGCCACCAGCCCACCAGATTGGTTATAAAAAAGAACACCTGTAGAAACATGTCAGGATAAAGCTGTACCTGGTAAAACAGAAAGAAGAATAGGACCACATTAACAAGTCCCAAGGGCCAACTCAATACATTTGTTTTTGCCGACAACCAAACAGCCATGCCGCCTGCTGCTGATCCCAAGAACTCGAGATAGCTCATCGGGTACCCCAGCCAGGTAAAAATCAGATTATCCTTGTCAAAAAAGTTCACTCAACCTTGAATTCAGAGTTTGATGCAAACATTCTTTGCTTCTGTAAAAAACTTCATTGCATCCCATCCCCCTTCCCGTCCAACACCGGATTGTTTCATTCCACCGAAAGGTGTGCGAAGGTCTCTGAGAAGCCAGCAGTTGATCCAAATAATCCCACTTTTTACCTGCGCCGCCACCCTGTGGGCACGAGATAGGTTTTCGGTCCAAATTGTTGCCGCCAACCCATAGGTCGTACTATTCGCCATTGCCACAGCCTGCTCCTCCGATTCAAATGGCGCTACTGTTACCACTGGCCCAAAAATTTCTTCCTGATTCGTACGGCATTTGTGGTCGAGATCGGTAATTACTGTTGGTTCAATAAAATAGCCCTCTTCACAACGTCCTGTAATTTTGAGTCGCCGACCCCCACAACGTATGGCGCCACCTTCATGTTTTGCGAGTTCAATATAGCCAAGCACCTTGTTCATATGAGCTTCGGAAACCAAGGCACCTAACTGTACATCCCGTTCTAGCGGATCACCCACCCTTAGTTTCTTTACCTCGAGGACAAATTCATGAAGGAATTGTTCATAAATAGACTGTTCAACTAAAATTCTCGAACCGCATAGACATATTTCACCTTGATTTAGGAAAGATGATTGAATTGAAGTCTTTATCGCCTTTTGCAGATCACAATCGGCAAAAATGATGTTTGGATTCTTGCCACCAAGTTCCAGTGAAAGCTTTTTCAGCATGGGAGCGGCAGTTGCCGCAATCTTTTTGCCTGTAACCGTTCCTCCTGTAAATGAAATGGAGACTATTTCCGGATGTTCAATGATCGACTGTCCTGCCTTTCCGCCAAGGCCATGCACAATATTCAAAACACCGGGAGGGAGACCGGCTTCCATACAAAGTTTCGAAAATATGTAGGCCGTCATGGGTGTAAGCTCGGAGGGCTTGGCCACTACTGTGCATCCTGCTGCCAGGGCGGGTGCAATTTTCCAAGTGAAGAGGTAAAGAGGAAGATTCCATGGCGAAATACAGCCGACGACTCCAGTAGGTACCCTGAGCGTATAATTTACAGCTTCATTACCCGTTATGTGGGCTTCACTTGAAAAGTGGAGCGCTGCGGTTGCATAAAATCTTATGTTGGATGCTGCCCTTGGAATATCCAGCGACAAAGCGAGCGAAAGCGTCTTTCCATTGTCAATACTCTCGGCCCTTGCCAATTCCTGTATGTCCCTCTCGATAAAGTCGGCAATTCGTGAAAGTATTGCACTCCGTTTCTCGGCCGGCATGGTTGACCAGGACGGAAATGCTTCCTTCGCAGCCAAAACTGCAAATTCAACATCTTTGGCTTCTGAATCTGGTACCTTTGAGTATACCCTGCCTTCCGAAGGGTCAATATTTGGCAAGCTTGCTCCGGATATGGCATCTACAAGTTTGCCATTAATATAGTTTTGGATTTTCAGCATCGTCAGAGGCTTCCGGTTCTTCCACCATCTACTGGAACATTGATGCCATTAATATAACCAGCAGCGGGAGTTGAAAGAAACGCCACGGCAGCGGCTACTTCTGAAGGAGTAGAAATCCTCCCTGCTGGAATTTCAGCAATCATTTCTTTTTCGACCTCCTCGACAGTTTTGCTTTGTTTGCTGGCCCGGTCTTTTATGATCGACTCCAACCTCCCGGTCATAGACGCACCAGGCAGTACATTATTGACTGTAATTCCGAAGGGTCCCAATTCCACTGACAAGGTCTTTGCCCAATTTGCGACTGCACCCCGGATGGTATTAGAAACGCCAAGTCCCTTTATCGGAGCCTTGACCGATGTCGAAATGATATTGATGATCCGGCCATATCCGGCTTTCTTCATTGCTGGAACCAGCGCCTGGACAAGTACTTGATTGCACAGAAGGTGATTCGAGAATGCACTTACAAATTCGCTTAGACTCGCAGTAAGGGCAGGGCCGCCCGGTGGGCCTCCGGTATTGTTCACCAGAATATGTGCCTCGGTATTGGCTGTGTAGAATTCTATAATCTTCTTTAATTCCTGCGGCTGTGAGAAATCGGCAACGAGGTAATCATGGCGCTGGCCCTTGCTGCTATCAAGTTCATTTAAAGTTGACTCAAGTTTTGGCTTATTTCTTGCGATCAGGGTAACGGATGCCCCGAGCATGGCCAACTCAATCGCCGAAGCTTTACCTATACCTTGTGTACTGCCACAAACCACAGCCCGACGTTCATTCAACTGTAAATCCATGGTAATAAAGATAGGCCGAAAAGTAATAGATTTACACTACCAAAAGCATCTTCTATGTCAATCCGAAGACCTTTCAATCTTCAACAATGGATCAAGGAAAACCGCCATTTGCTGAAGCCCCCGGTTGGTAACAAAAACCTTTATGCAGAGGCAGGCGATTATATCGTTATGATTGTCGCCGGCCCAAATGCAAGGAAGGATTATCACTACAATGAAACCGAGGAGCTTTACTATCAGCTTGAGGGGAATATTACTGTAAGAATTCAGGAAGATGGAAACGCGGTTGATATTCCCTTAGGTCCCGGGGATATGTTCTTGTTGCCTGGAAAGGTACCTCACTCACCCATACGCACCCCCAATTCCATTGGCTTGGTAATAGAATGCAAGCGAAAACCTGAAGAAAATGATGGATTGATCTGGTTTTGTGAAAGATGTAACCACAAGTTACACGAGTATAAGTTCCACCTCGAGAATATTGAAAAAGACTTTCTTCCCCGTTTCCGTGAATTCTACGGCTCACAGGAATTGCGAACCTGCAAGAATTGCGGAAAAGTAATGGAGGCAGATGAAAGGTTTGTATGATGAATTAGGATTCGCCTGACCTAATCATGCCAATCACACACTGATGAAATTTGATAAATCACTTTCTTTTGCCAGGGAATTGGATCGCCATGATCCTCTCCGTTCCTTTCGTTCCAGGTTCTATTTCCCATTATTAGGTAAAAAAAGGACGCTCTATTTCTGCGGTAATTCATTGGGCCTTGAACCCAAAAACACGCTTGGTCTTTTGAAGGAAGAACTGGAAGACTGGTCAAAACTTGGTGTCGAAGCACATTTTCATGCACGGAGGCCATGGATGCACTATCATAAGTTCAGCAAAAATGCATTGGCTCGTCTCACTGGCGCCAAGCCTTCTGAAGTTGTGGCGATGAACCAGCTGACGGTGAATCTTCATCTGATGATGACTTCGTTCTACCGCCCGGATTCACAGCGATTCAGGATCATTGTCGAGGCAGGTGCTTTTTCATCGGATCAGTATGCATTCGAATCTCAAATCCGACTACATCATCTGGAACCGGAGAATGCACTGGTTGAAATCTATCCGCGTTCAGGAGAACAAACCCTCCGAATGGAAGATATTCTGACCACCGTCAGGCAGCACGGCGAGCATCTGTCTCTTGTGATATTTCCCGGTGTTCAATACTATTCCGGACAACGCTTTAATATCAGGGCTATAGTTGAAGCTGCTCACGCAGTGGGAGCTTATGCGGGGTTTGACCTGGCCCATGCCGTTGGCAACGTGCCTTTGACATTGCATAAAGATAATGCAGACTTTGCGGTCTGGTGCAGCTATAAATACCTAAATGCCGGCCCCGGAGCGGTAGCTGGCGCCTTCGTTCATGAGCGTCATGCGCATCGCCAGGACTTGCAACGCCTGGCGGGTTGGTGGGGTTATGAGGAAAAGGATCGCTTCCTTATGCGCAAAGGGTTCAAACCAGCGACAGGGGTAGACGGATGGCAACTTTCGAACTTCCCAGTGTTTAGTGGTGCACCACTGATGGCGTCATTGAAACACTTCGATGAGGCGGGAATGTCGGCCCTTCGTAAAAAAAGTGTCCGCCTGACCAGCTATTTGGAGTTTCTTCTGAAGGGAATAAACAAACAAAATAATTACTTCAGCATAATTACTCCCGCAGATCCTGACCAACGCGGATGTCAACTGTCACTTCTTATGAAGCACAACGGCAAGAAGATATTCGACAGAATGGCAAAAAAGGGTGTAATTGCTGACTGGCGGGAACCCGATGTTATTCGCTTGTCTCCAGTCCCGCTGTACAATTCATTTGAAGATATTTTCCGTCTCGTTGCCATCATGGCCGAAGCCTGCGCCGATTCTTAGTCCCTGTACTGATTTTTGTCATTCTTTGAAGAAGGACGGTTAATGATATTTCAAACATGAACAAGCCTCATTCAATTTCTATCGTCGGTGCCGGACTTGTAGGTTCGCTGTTGTCTATATACCTCGCGAGACGAGGCTATGCAGTAACTGTTTTCGATCGCAGGTATGATATGCGCTCTCACATGCTTGGCGGAGGACGTTCAATCAATCTTGCCCTTAGCAACCGAGGCTTGCGGGCATTGGCAGAAGTCGGACTAACCGTGCAGACCAGGCTGAATTCTGTGCCCATGAAGGGGCGTTTAATGCATGACCCCAATGGACAACTCACCTTTCAGCCGTACGGGAAAGAAGGAGAATACATCAATTCCATATCAAGGAGTGGCCTGAACAAATTCCTAATCAATGAAGCTGAGAGCCTTGGTGTAAAATTTCTTTTTGAGCATCGATGCACGAATGTGGACTCCGAGAAGGGAGAGCTGACTTTTCAGCAGTACAGCGAAACAACGCATCACACTTCCGATCTTATTATTGGAGCTGATGGCGCGTTCTCTGCGATTCGTGGCGTTTTGCAAACGACTGATCGATTCGAATATTCGCAGACATACATTGAACATGGTTACAAAGAATTGCGCATTCCACCTGGCCCTAACGGTGAATTTCAATTGGAAAAAGAGGCGTTGCATATCTGGCCGCGCCAGCGGTTTATGCTTATAGCTCTTCCCAATCCTGACGCCACCTTTACTTGTACATTGTTCTTCCCCTTCGAGGGCGATCCCTCATTTGCTACCCTGGAGACAGACGAGGATATTTCCCAATTCTTCAAAAAAACATTTCCGGATGTTGTTCCTTTGATGACGACGCTGCTGGAAGATTTCAGGGACAACCCCACTTCTTCTTTGGTGACTATTCGTTGTTATCCCTGGGTACGAAATAAGGTATTATTGATTGGCGATGCAGCGCATGGCATAGTTCCCTTCTTTGGGCAGGGGATGAATGCTGGATTCGAGGATTGCAGGATACTTAATCAGCTGCTGGATGCATCGGGTGATGATTGGGAGAAAGTCTTGCCCGAATTCGCTCGTCTCAGGAAGCCTGATGCTGATGCCATTGCTCAACTTGCCCTCGATAACTTTGTAGAAATGCGTGATCTTGTTGCCGATCCTGACTTCCTTTTGAGAAAACAAATTGAGGCAAGACTACATGAGCTATATCCATCCCAATGGATTCCGCTGTACTCAATGGTGACATTCCATGACAATACCCGCTATTCAGATGCGCTGGAAATTGGCATGCGGCAGAAACAGATCATGGACGAAGTCATGAAAACACCATCCATAGAGACAAACTGGACTCAACTCAACTTTGGGGAAATTGTTTCCAGAATCAAACGTCAGAAATAAGCAGTTTGTATTCCTCATATCGGCTCAGAATATCCCGCACATAATTGACTGGTTCCTCGCATTTGCAGTACCCGGCCACCGCAACAGGATCGCGATAATACTTGGGGTTGGATTTCTGTTTGAGGAATGACTCAACATCGTCCCATTTGGCTGGGTCTTTACCATACTTCTTTGCCAGATTTCGTGCATCAATTACGTGCGACAAACCTGCATTGTAGGATGCGAGAACAAATTTGAGCCGTTCCTGTTTGTCCCGCACGTATTTGCTCCACAGGTCATCAAAATGTTTCAATATTCGTACTCCGGCCCGCAAACTCTGCTGTGGGTTTTTCCGATCAACTGCGCCAAATTGTTGCGCCGCAGCCGGCATCAATTGCATCAGCCCCACAGCGCCAGCCCACGATTCAGCCGCCGGTTCAAAATTGGATTCCTGATAAACAATGCTGGCGAGCAATCGCCAATCCCAACCTATATTCTTAGCCTCCCTTTTTATGTCTTCATCAAATGGTGAGATCCTGTTCCCAACAAGGGAAGAATAGTCGCTGGTCATACGAATTTGAGATGAGCGTGGGTTGTTGAAGTATTTGTCATAAATCCACTGAAACCTTCCGCTTCTTTTTGTTTCATCCAGCCATTGGTTAATTACAGTAAGCAGGGACGCAGAGTTCTTACGGGTAGCCCATCCAATTTGCTGTGGAAGACTTAGGACGGTGCTTATGTCGAGGTTCGGGTAATAGATGGCGTTAACCATTGCAAAAGTCTGATCGGTCACCGTGTATTGAATCTGGCCAAGCGCCACCTTCTGTATAAGAGACTCTGTCTCTGCCGTGGCGCTGTCTTCTCTGATAATAATTCTGCCACCGATCTCTTCTGAAAGATGCTCTAACCGTTGTTTGAATGAAGATTCCTTCATTACATAAACCTCCTTTCCGATGAGTTCTACCGGATTCCTTATCATCATTCGCTCCAACCTGCCGGCAGGCATCCTGCGCCAGTTTGAGGGCCTCTTTTGTACAAGCACCTGCGTAGTGTTGAATTGTGCATCTGTAAAAGATAAGTATTGGGTCCGTTCCTGCGTGATCGTAAGTGGGAACGCAATAAGGTCTCCTTCACCCCGATTGAGTAGGTCGATAGACTGCTCAATCCCTGAGATAACTCTGATTTTCAGATCTACCTTGAGGTATTTGGCCAGACTTTGCAAAAGCTCGTATTCGAAACCCATTGGGGTTCCGCGGTAGATGAAATAGCTCACAGAATTATTATCCACAATAGCCTGCAAGAATCCCTTTTCCTTGATTTGCTCCAGATCAATGTTGACTTGAGGCTCCTGCGCGAAAGATTCTTCGATCTGTTTCCTCGAGCAGTCGGTAAGCAGCAAGGCCAGCAGCAAAGCTGAGGACAAAAACACCGGTCTCGCCATAATTCAAAATAGGGAAAAGGTCATTAAAAACAAAGGGGTCCCTCAGAGGGACCCCTTTGCAAAACAGTTATACTGTTACTAAAAAGTATATCGTATACCAAACTGCATGTAATAAGTCGAAGCGTAGGAATTATTGTTCCTGTACGTTCCAGGATAACTTATCCCATCACCTAACGGAAGGTTAGCATATGTTCCCAGTCGAAAGGTAGGAACAACAGATCCTCCTGCTACAAGAGAGGACGCGTTTGCCGGGGCAAGAATGGCGGTGTTGTTCACCAACTTATATGCACCCCAGTCCTTATTCAGCAGGTTCCCAAAATTGAAAATATCAAGTGTAAACTGAAGTGTGTTGTTCCTTGCACCGATATTGGTGAATATGTCCTGAACAATACGGATGTCAATCTGACTTCTCCACGGCATGGTAGCACCGTTTCGCTGCGCATATTCTCCCATATGCTTGCTCAGATAAGGATCTTGGGCAATGTACTTGAAGAACAACGCGCTTTGCTGAGAGGGTGTCCAGGTTCCTAACGGAGTGGTCAGTGTCACAAAGGTGATCTCAGAAGGGTTTTTGGGTATATAAATGAGATCATTGGTCTGACCATCCCTGTTAAAGTCTGAGGAATAGGTATAAGAGTACCTTCCTGTTATGGATCCCTCATAGAACAACGAAATGCCGGTGGCCAAATGCTTGAGCCACTCCTTACGATAGGTAAGCGAGGCTATAAATCTGTCCGGCACCACATAGCCCGCATAACTGACTTCTGGATAATTGGACTGATTCTGTATCTGGGTCAACGACCACGTATTCAGCAGCTGGTCACCGACCCCGTCAAACAATACCTGTGCATCACTTTTGGTGTACGCAACCGAAGCATAAAGTCCTTTAGCCAGCAGTTTCTCCAATTTAATGGAAAGAGAGGCGTAGTGACCTTGTTGTGAATTCACCAATACGACAGGATTAAATGAACCAGTTCCCGCAACATTTCCATTTGCTACGGGTTGTCCTGTATTGGTCAGCGGGTTTATGAACTTGTCCCGGTTGTTGACAGGCCATATATATCGGTTATCTGGGTACCCGCTTACACCAAGGGGTTTCCCATCCACAAGATTCGGGTTGATACCCCGTGCAACATTCAGGTCCCTGTTGAGTATTGCTTCCACTGTTCCAATGATGCCAAAAGGAAGCTTCATGTCTAAAGCCAGACTTGACTTCCAGGTTTGAGGAAACCTGAAATCTTTGGTTAAAGCACTGATCGTGCTGGGTATCGCTGTTCCTGGTGTGGGCTGAACAGAAGGTCTGTAGGCTGCAGGATCTGGATTGAAAGGACCTGGCACATTGGTTTGCCCGATATACGTCTGCGTAAACTGGATTAGGCCTGCATCACCGGATTGTGATACAATCCAAACCATGGGAATTTTTCCGGTAAAGATTCCTGTACCACCTCTGATCACCATTGAGCGATCGCCTTTTATGTCATAGTTAAAGCCAATTCTGGGAGAGAACATCACGCGACTGTCGGGAAGTACCCCGGTATCAATCGTTCTTCCTTCAGCAAATGTAAGTTGTGCTACCAGCGGGTGGGTTTGGATCTCTTTGGTTTCATTGAATGTCGGCATATCCAGGCGCAATCCAGCAGTTAGTTTCAGTTTGCTGTTGACCTGAATTTCATCCTGTCCATACACAGAATACTGTGAGGTATTAACCGTCGGAAATGCTTGCTCATAGTTGGGCAACAGAGAATAAGTCAGAGCAAAATCCCTTGGCTTCTGGTTAGTGATGAAATCATTCCAACTGTTAAATGTGTAATAGCTGGCCCCGAATCGCTGGAACCCGTTTTTAGTGCTGGTATTGTCGATTTGAAAACCAACAGTGAATCCATGCTTTCCCTGAGTCCAACTGAGGTTATCGACAACGGAAATTGTCTTTACCTGACGAAGGTTTCCATATGTAAATGGCTCATAACCGAATGAAGTGTACGGCGTGCTGTAGGTTGCACCAGTCACAGGTTGTGAGCCGTCCAGGATATCAACAAAAGGAAAGAACTGACTGTCTGAGCTCCTTGGCTCGTTTTGATTTGTGTACGTTGCGCGAAGAACATTACTGAACTTTCCACCGATAGTAGAGTTCAGTTCCATAGCCAGGGAGTACAGGTTATTCTCCTGATAGTAGTTGGCATTCTTATATGGAAGGGCGAAAATACTGGTCCTCGTCTGGGGGAATCCTGAAAGTGGGCTTCGAGAAGTACTTACGAAACTTGGCGCCTTGTTCTCCACCTGGCTATATCGAACGTTCAATCTGTGATTTGAATTGATATTCCAGTCTATCCGCGCTGTGAATTTGTTATTTGTTGTCTTAAAGTCGTATCCCTGATAAGGCCCCGTGTCGTACCCATAAGTATTCTGCAGGTATGCACTATAATTGTCCAGATCTGAGGCCAGGGGTCTAGCAATATTAGGGGAACTTCCATAAGGGGCGCTGGCAGTAGATGCGAAGTTAGTCTGACCAGGTTGAATGCTGGTGGTGGTTTCATAGTTGGTGAAAAAGAACAATTTGTTCTTAATGATGGGACCACCTACGCGGAATCCATAGGTTTTAACATCGAGTCTTTGCGTAGGAATTCTTGTTTCATCCTGCACCTGGTCTCCTTGTTGACCCTGCGTTCTGAAAAAAGTGTAGGCAGAGCCTTGAAAATTATTGGAACCGGAACGAGTTACCGCGTTCATGGCACTACCTATAAATCCGGACTGGCGAATATCATACGGTGTAACGTTAATTGACATTTCCTCTATGGCATCCAATGAGATCGGGTTGCTGGCCCCAGGTAGGTTGGTACCAATGCCAAAAGAATTGTTGAAGTCTGAACCATCAATGGTGAAGTTGTTCTGTCGGTAGTTACCGCCACCAACAGCTCCTGTGTTGTATGAACTCGCTTGTGGTGTCATACGAATCATATCATTAACGCTACGGCTGATGGTTGGCATAGTTAACAATTGTCGCGCGCTGATATTGGTCACGGCGCCATTCCGCTCTGCATTCATTGTCTTATCTGCAGTACTGGTTACTATAACTTCCTCCAGCTGGGTGCCTTCCTCTTGCATGGTATGATTTAGGACGTAAGTCTCTCCCAGTTTCAGATTGATGTCTGTGTAGGTCTGGGTGACCATTCCAACAAACGAAATGGTGACCTTGTAGGGGCCGCCCACGCGCATGTTTGAGATGTTGAATTTTCCATCCGGCCCGGTGGATGTTCCGTAAGTCGTACCGGTGGGTTCATGGACTGCAACTACATTGGCTCCCGGAACAGGACCATCTTTATCCCGAACGGTACCGGCCAGGAACGATGTGGTCAACCCCTGTGCCCTTGAGTACAGGGTGGCTGCCAACATGCATACAAATGTCAACAGTAGAATTCTCCTCATAGCTTTGGGTTTAGTTAGGTGAAACGGATACAAAAATATTCCAAATCTACACCGGGCATTATGACCTAAACCCTTTTTTAGCACGGTGCCTATTGTGGCTGCCGCGCCGCCCTTTCGATGGGAAACGAATCAAATATTTGAATATCAATGTTTTGATTCCTTTGGGAAGAATTATGCTTAAAGCAAAGAAGGGGTCTTCCGACCCCTCCTTAGAAAGTTGTAATATTTGATCAATTAAAAATGTAGCGTAAACCAAATTGGAACTGCCATCTTGACAATAGCCCCAGATCATAACGATAGGTAGTGGTGAGCGGAACCTTGTTCGTTGCATCAAGGTATGGATATGTAAATGTCGGATGACCCGTTGCATCATACCCCTGGAATGTGAGAAGGGCAGTGCGGTTAGGCGTCTTCATGAGTCCCCAGCTTGAATTCAGCATATTGCCCATGTTAAATACGTCGAAACTCAGCTGCAGGGTGTTCCTCTTGTCGCCTGTCTTAATGTAAAAATCCTGGAGCAACCTGAAATCGAGCTGATCACGCCATGGCATTATGGCTCCGTTTCGCTCTGCGTACTGACCTCTGTGAGCATTCAGATATTTGTCCTGACTGATGTATGCATCCAGGTCGGTCCACTGCTGAGCCGCCGTGTATTTTGATCCATCCGAATTGGTGATATCCTTCAAAATGATATCGCTTTGGCTCGCAGGAACATATATCAGATCGTTTCCTCCACCACCAGAATTGTCTCCATTCATGTCACCCGAATAGGTATAGGAATATCTTGCGGCTGTGAACCCGGCGTTTATGCCCTGCACCATTCCTGTATATATAAGACCAATGGTTGTGGCTGTAAACCCGGCGTACTCCTTCCTGTAATTAAGAGAAACAACAACTCTGTGAGGCACAACAAAATTCGAATAGCTTGTTACGTTATCATTTGGGAGGCCAGACACCTGGCGATCACGCCATATGGACTGTGCGATGGAACCGCCGTCGTTGACGGATCTGGCATCTGTATAGGTGTAAGAGGCAAAGGCTGACAGGCCCATATCAAAAGATTTTTTGAACTGGGCCGTTATGAAATAACTATACCCTTTGCTTGAGTTTGTCATGAGTATCGCATCGGTCACTGTATTGTTTATCCGTGTATTGCTTGTCGGATTGGATGTCCCTGTGGGAAATGTTTTGTAGTAGATCGGGCGGTTATCTGTGCCTGCGGCGGTATTGGGAGCAACAGGAAGGTTGATGTTTTGGTGATATACGGCATTGATATCCTTGGTATAAGCAAAGTCAAACGATCCAACGACTCCACCAGGCAATTTCTGGTCTATCCCGATATTGGTTCTCCATATCTGCGGGAACTTGAAGTTCTGATCGGTGACGGCAATATTATAGGTTGAAGGCGCAGCGGCTGCAGCTCCGGTAGGACGGTAAGCGTTTACATCGGGATTGAACACAATTCCGGCGGCTGTTGCGTTTGCTGTTGAATAGAATTGCGAGCCGAACAGGAGACCATTGTTGCTTGCCTGATTTGAAATCCAGACATAAGGAACTCTGCCTGTGAACACTCCTGATCCTCCGCGAACCTGGGTTGTGCGATCGCCTTTGACATCCCAGTTGAAGCCAAATCTTGGCGACCAAAGCAATTGCGTCTTTTGAACCTGATCGGTGTAGATCTTCTGACCATCAGCAAAAGTCATATTGGCGACGGCCTGATTTTGAGCTATGTCACTGCTGATGTGTGGCATATCTACTCTCAATCCATAGGTAATATTGAACTTACTGTTCACTTCAAACTTATCCTGTCCGTAAAAGCCCAGTTGATAAGCATCCACCTTTACAAGCGGAAATTGACCTGTTGCATTGGCCGCATAACCCAGCTGGTACTGACGGACTTTCCCAACTGTTCCTGCAGCGCTGGCGTAGAAATCTGCAAGATTGGTGAATTGGTATGCACCATAGTAGAATGGATCGAATCCATTTTCAAAGTGGTAGAATTCGTTATAGGTACCTACAGTAATGGTGTGCTTGTTCTTGTAGATGTCGAAATTATCTGAGAACTGAAACACATTGGTATTTAGGATGTTATATGCTGAAAAAGGCTCGTAACCAAAAGAGGTATATGTTTGACCAGAGCCGTTTCCAATGTCTACAGTTGGAAACACGCCACTCGAAGTAGGGGTCTCGCGAAAATCGCGGAAAGCTGTATACCCAATCTGGAACTTGTTGGAGAACTTGTTTCCGAACGTACTGTTCAACTCGGCAATGACCGAGTTGAGATTATTATTGATGCGATAGTAAGAACCCAGGAACGGCAAACCAAACTGGCTGGGGTTCCTTCCGATGCCAAGTGCACCGCTATTGCTGGGGGGAACGTCCCGATATGACTTCAGGTAGTTATACTTGATAGCAAACTTATGCTTCGAGCTTATGTTCCAGTCAAACTTGAGAGCTGCTTTGTCGCTGTTTTGTTGCAGCTTATAGCCTTCGTAAGGGCCGGCATCATAACCATAGTTGGTTTTCAAGAAACTTGATAAAGCATCAAGGTCGGTTGCCTGCGCTTGGGAAACTGTGCTGCCAGTTGATCCACCTCTGGATGCTGTAAAGGTCGTGCCAGGGACTTCCTGTCTTTCTGATTCATAGTTTGCGAAATAAAACAATTTGTTCTTGATAAGCGGACCTCCTACTCTGAACCCCATGTTCTTGAATGTGAAATCGCTGTAGGGATTGCTCGCATCCGATATCTTACTTCCTACAAAATTCTGGTTTCGTGTGAAGTAGTAGACCGAACCTGTTACATCGTTAGTGCCGCTTCGGGTTACCACGTTGACACTTGCGCCGGTAAAGCTTCCTAGTGTTACGTCATACGGAGCTATGTTGGTCGCAATTTGATCTACAGCATCCAGACTTATCGGCTGTGCATTTGCCTGACCCCCTACTGTACCAGACAAGCCAAAGGCATTGTTAAAAAGGGCTCCGTCTACAGTGATGTTATTGTACAAATCACTTCTTCCCCCAAATCCATTATTGAGTCCGTTGAATTGAGGCACCAGGCGGATATAGTCGTTGAAACTTCTGCTCAGTGTGGGCAGCCGTGTGATTGAATTGTTTGAAATGTTGGTCATTGCCCCCATTCTGTCAGAGTTGAGAAAAGGGTCGCCTGAAACAACTACTTCAGACAATTGTGTTCCCTCTTCCTTGAGGACGAAATCAACATTTGTCGTCGCACCAAGAGAGAGAAAAATCCCATCCTGATCCTGATTTTGGTAACCAACAAAGGACACGCTCACCTTGTATGGACCACCAATCCTGGCATTGGGTATAACATATCTTCCCTCTGCAGTGGTCGCACCGCCATATTGTGTTCCTGATGGTTGATGAACGGCTATAACGTTGGCACCAGGAAGGCCTTCACCCTTCTGATCCCTGACGAAGCCGCTGATTGTGGAAGTCGTAACCCCCTGAGAACGGGCTGAGTGTATCAGCACCGAAGTTAGAAATGCAAAGAGTAGAATCTTTCTCATAATCTGGTCGTTTAAGTTGATTCTGATTTTCGCTGCAAATGTATTTCAATTCGTCTAAGCCATATTTAAGGATGCTTTAATTCTTTCCCGAATATGTTAAGAAATTTTGATCTTACGTTTCACCGCCCACAATATTACTATTGCGTACCGAGACAACTTGTGCTATTGTTGTTCAACCGTAACTTAAAGCCTATGAAGAAACTTACTCTTTATCTGATCCTTGCAATCACCGGCGGCTATTGCAACGCTCAAGCCGACCTGTCATACTACCTTCCGGCAGGCACAAGTTTCAGTTCTTCTATTCCCACTCCTCAGTCCATAGTTGGCCATGAAGTAGGTGAATGGCATATCAGTCACGACAGGCTGGTCCAATATATGTATGCACTTGACAAAGTCTCTGACAGAATTTCACTTGAAGTAACAGGGCAGACGTACGAATCACGGCCTTTGCTCCTGTTGACTATCACCTCTCCAAAGAATCATCAGAATTTGGAATCAATTCGTCAGCAGCACCTACAATTATCAGATCCATCCAGGTCTGCCAGTCTTGACGTCAAGAACATGCCAGCTGTATTTTATCTAGGCTGCAGTATTCATGGTAACGAACCAAGTGGTGCCAATGCAGGACTGCTGATGGCCTATTATCTGGCTGCTGCCCAAGGTCCTGAAATAGAAAAATATCTGGATAACACCATCATCCTCTTTGACCCAAGTTTCAATCCGGATGGTCTCACCCGATTTTCTACCTGGGCCAATTCGAGAAAATCCATGATGATCTCCGCTGATCCTTACGATATGGAACATAATGAAACGTGGCCAGGTGGAAGATTCAACCATTACTGGTTTGATCTCAACCGAGACTGGATGACTGTGCAACTGCCCGAATCCAGAGCACGAATTACAAAATTCCAGGCATGGAAACCAAACGTGTTGACCGATCACCATGAACAAGGAACAAATGCGACTTTCTTTTTCATGCCAGGAGAGCCTGCTCGTGTTCACCCCCTGACCCCTGATAAAAATCAGGAGCTAACCAGAAAGATGGGCGAATATCACGCCAAGGCGCTGGACCAAATAGGATCCTTATATTACACACAGGAGGGATACGATGATTACTTCCTTGGCAAGGGCTCTACCTTTCCAGACGTCCAGGGTACGATAGGGATACTTTTTGAGCAAGCCAGTTCAAGAGGTCATGCACAAGAGAGTGTAAACGGTATTTTGCGGTTTCCTTTCACCATCAGAAATCACTTCGTCACTATGCTAAGTTCACTCAAGGCGGTGAACGAGCTGAGAGAAGAGTTGCTCGATTATCAGCGCGACTTCTTTAAGTCCAAC
Organism: Cyclobacteriaceae bacterium; assembly: GCA_039810905.1. GTDB lineage: Bacteria > Bacteroidota > Bacteroidia > Cytophagales > Cyclobacteriaceae > ELB16-189. The sequence goes on from JBDHXU010000005.1 coordinate 60,562, forward strand.
CAGACAGAAGCAGCCAAGGATCCAGTGAAAGCGTACATTTTCGGCTCCAGAGATAAGGCCAAAGTCTATCACCTGGCGGATATCCTGTCCCGGCAGCAAGTTGAATTCTACAAACTCGCTGCAACGTCGGTAATCGGAGGAAAGTCATTTGAGGCCGAGTCCAGCTATATCATACCACTCAACCAACCCCAGTATCGACTCGTGAAAGGCATGTTCAGCAAGATCACCCAGTTCAAAGACAGCATCTTTTATGATATATCCAGCTGGACTCTGCCCCTGGCCTTCAATGTTGATTATGAAGAGCTAAAGACTGCCCCTGTACTGGGCGAAAAGGTGTCCCAGATGGCCTTCCCTGCGGGAAAGTTGATAGGCGATAAATCAGACTATGCCTACGTATTTGAAGCCTTCGGATATTATACCCCGAGAGCCATTTACAGGTTGCTTAGCCATAACATCAGGGTGAAGGTTGCAACAGAAGCATTCCATCTGCCATCGGGAAAGAAATTTGAACCAGGCAGTCTCATGGTATCATTGGAAAATCAGGACCTGAATGCAGATCAGATCAGGGTTTTTCTCAGGGAAGTAGCCGAACAGGATGCCATTGACGTTTACTCATTTTCTTCCGGCCTGGACTATAAAGGAGTCAGTCTTGGCAGTGGGTCTTTCTTAACACTCCGCAAGCCTGAAATCGCCATCCTGGTTGAAGGCGGATATGGTTTTACAGGAGTTTCCGCCACAGACGCGGGAGAGATCTGGCACATGCTGGACCAAAGGTTCCATATTCCTGTCACGTGCATGCCGGTTGCAGTCTTTAACACGGCCAATCTCAATCGCTATACCACAATCATATTTCCAGCGGGCTCTTACAATGCCATTAGTGAAGGTGCGAAAGAAAAACTCAAAGGATGGATTCAAAACGGGGGGGTTATTATTGGCTTTGAGCAAGCATTGAATTGGTTTGCTTCCACAGGCCTTGGGAAGTTCGACATGAAGAAAGATGAATCAGATAAGAAAGAACCAGCCCGCTCGAAACCATATGCCGATATTAACGATGCCCTGCGAGCCCAGGAAACCAGTGGCGCAATCTTTGAAGCCGATGTGGATCTGACCAATCCTTTGTTTTATGGATATTACAATGCTAAAGTACCCATGTTTAAGTCCAATAATTTGTTCATGGAAAAGGCCAAGGGGGCCTATGCAAATCCTTTGATCTACGGAAATACCCCTCTCCTGAGTGGTTATATTTCCAAAATAAATTATCCCAAAATGAAAAATTCATCAGGGCTGGGAATAAGTTCGCTGGGCAGAGGGCGTGTGATTGGATTCACCGAAGATCTAGCCTTCCGCGCATATTGGTTCGGAACTAACAAAATGCTGATGAATGCAATTTACTATGGTCCATTGCTACGCAATGAAGCCTCAAGGTAAAGCCGATTGGGAGACGCACAGGAGTCTTTCTTAGTTGGGGACAATGAAGAATTCAAGACTCTCCAGCGTTATACTATGGTCAGTAATTTCAGCCGCCTTTATTGGACCTGGAACTGTAACCACCGCAGCCTCTGCAGGGTCTGGTTTTGGATTGCAACTCCTGTGGGCCGTCTCTTTCGCCACGTTCGCTTGCATCATACTGCAGGAAGTCTCGGCAAGGCTTGCCATTGTATCAGGTCTAACAATGGGACAGGCCTTACAGAAAAAATATGGTGACTTCGGAAGCAAATGGCTCAAGTATATTCTTGGAGGCCCTGTTGTACTGGGGTGTGCAGCTTATGAAGCCGGCAATATTCTTGGTGCCGTCTCTGGTCTAAATCTTCTGACTAAACTGGACGTACGCTGGATGACAATTTTTGTGACAGCAGCCTGTTTTCTTATTCTTTGGGGCGATCGGAGACAGACAATTGGCTGGCTCATGACATTTCTGGTGGGTTTGATGGGGATTTCGTTTTTTATTCTTGCTGCAGGACAACCCTATACCCTTTTTGAGTATCTAAGTAATTCCATTGTTCCCTCTTTGCCGCCTGGCGCAGAATTATTGACACTTGCGCTGGTGGGGACTACCATTGTGCCCTACAACGTTTTTCTTGGCTCAGGCATCAGTAAAGGTCAAACTGTGTATTTGATGCGAGTAGGTCTCACTATTTCCGTCATCATCGGCGGACTTATCACGGCTGCCATCCTGATAGCTGGGACTGCGGTCACTTCCTTTTCAAGCTATGAAGAACTGGCCTCCGCATTAACAAAGGAAATAGGGCCCCTGGGAAGTTGGTCTCTTGGCGTGGGATTGTTCGCAGCTGGCTTTTCATCTGCAATCACTTCACCCTATGCAGGATCCATTATTGCAAATCATGTCTTTCAATGGAGCCCAGGAAATCAAAAAGCAATGTGGATACTTATTCTGGTCACGGGCTTCATTTTCGGTATTAGTGGCGTTAAACCCATACCCGTGATTTTGGCAGTACAGGCATTGAACGGTTTGGTGCTTCCCCTTCTTACTGCATTCCTTATCATATTAATTAATGACCCCCATTTAAATCCTAAAGCAAGAATGACAACCTCTGTCTACAACCTCATCCTTCTGGTAATTTTTGGATCTGTGCTGTTGATGGGTCTCAACAATGTGGACAAATCATTCAGTTCATGGGCCGGCCTTAGCGGCAGTCATTTCAACTGGACGGCGACAATCACAGTAATCCTGACAGGGATACTTGCGCTCAGGTTGATGATGAAACGTTAATTGTCCCCGAATCGTATATCAATTCGCCCCTTGAGTGGCGGATCTTGATAGCAGGATGGGCTCCAATTCAATTGATATCCACGAAAATGTCAGGACACCACTTCGCCAAATGCCTTGACAAAGAGTTTCATTTCATCCAACGTGCCAATGCTCACACGGCACCATTCTCTTTGCTGGTAATCCCAAATTCTCATGAGAAATCCTTTCTCCTCCATTTTGGTAAGAATCATTTTGCCATCCTTGGGTGCTGGAAAGAATAACAGATTGATGTGTGACTTACCATAGGAGATCCTGTTCTGATCAAGGTAGTCAGAGAGTACCTTGCGGGCTGCAGCATTCTTATCACGGACCATTTTCATGAAACCCATGTCGCCAAGACTAGCATGAGCAGCAGCCAGTGCCGTTTGGTTAATTGGAATATCTCCAGCGTACTTGGCAATCTTCCTCACGAGATCAGGTCTGGCAACAATATAACCTATCCGGAGTCCCGCCAGACCGTAGATCTTTGAAAACGTTCGTGACACAACCACATTGGCATCTTTTTTAACCAGGTCCAGCATTCCGTTCTGATGACCTGGTTCCATAAATTCGAGATACGCTTCGTCAGAATAAACGGTTACCTTCTTCGATACCTCCTCAGCAAATGCTTTCACCTTTGCAGGGTCAACCCAGGTTCCTGATGGATTGTTCGGATTGCAAATGAAGACCAATTTGGTATCGCTCTTTACTGCGGAAGCCAAAGCCTCATAGTCATGCTCTAACTTATCGTTCAGATTAACCTTTTCCCAACGCGCATTAAACACTTCAGCGAAATTCATCAACAACGGGAATGTCGGATAAGCGGATACTACACTTCCCCCCTCAAGTCCAAAAGCAACCGCTGACTGACACAGTATATCGCCAGAACCAGCCCCCAGATGAATATAGTCCGGTGAGACCCCTTCTTTGGCAGCCAGCACGATCCTAAGATCTTCCGTGGCCTGAAAGGGATAACGGTTAGCTTCTGAAAGTATCTGGTTAACCGCTTGTCTCGCCTTTTCGGACGGACCATAGGGATTTTCATTCGCATTCAACCTGATTTTGTTAACGGCCTTGTTGGTGCCCCATACGAACTCTTCAGCCTTGCTCATCGGTGAGGCAAGGAGCTGCTGAGTCAGTGAACCTCCCAAAGTCAGCCCAGCCGTCATGGACAGCGTTGAGCGGAACCAATCCCTGCGGTTAATCATATTTTTCATGTTTCGAAGATTTGCTTCTATAAATGTAATGATTTGTATTATCTCCAGGGCGCCCTTTGTGTAGCCGTGACATAGGGTTCGCCATCAAGGATGATCATAGGGTCATTCACATTTTTTGGATGATTCCGCTTTTCCAAACGGTAAGATCCGGCTCCTTTGGATTGAGACTGATAGTAAATGCGGTCACCCTGCACATACCAGGTGCCCCTGTCACTATCCTGGGAAGCTGTGGCGCCATACAACTCGGTGGTATTCACAGTTCTTGATCCTTCATAGGCATAATAATAGGTCCCATCGGCATTCAAGGTGATACAACGGCTTGTCTGAGAGTTGTTGGTCATATTCATATAACACCACTGGCCCACCAATTCCATTGCAACCTGTCCCTTAGCCGTACCAGATTTTGCGGCTACAGATTCTGTTCCATGGGCTTTGTAGTAAACCACCTCCTGCCCGTTGGCCGTAAGGGTCAACGCCTGCCCTTTTACAGAGTACCCAAAGGAAACGGGTCCCTGACCGGTAGTCAAAACCACATGGCCTTGTGAAATCTGGTAT
>JBDHXU010000006.1:0-62610 GCA_039810905.1 Cyclobacteriaceae bacterium
GTGGCGGATGAAGACAGTTACGTCAGCTACCTGGAGGGTTGCACGGCACCCATGCGTGATGAACACCAGTTGCACGCCGCAGTGGTGGAAATTTATGCCATGAAGAACGCCCATGTCAAATATTCAACCGTTCAGAACTGGTATCCGGGGAGTAAGGAAGGTGTTGGAGGTATCTACAATTTTGTCACCAAACGCGGACTCTGTGCCGGGGATCATTCAAAGATCAGCTGGACTCAGGTGGAGACAGGATCAGCCATTACATGGAAATATCCCTCCTGTGTCCTTAAGGGAGATTATTCTTCCGGGGAATTTTATTCTGTGGCCGTTACCAACAATCACCAGCAGGCCGACACCGGAACGAAGATGATTCACATAGGAAAAAATACCCGTTCGCGAATTGTATCAAAAGGAATTTCAGCGGGCCTTTCACAGAACAGCTACCGTGGACAAGTGCATGTATTGAAGAGAGCTGTCAATGCTAGGAACTTCTCCCAATGTGATTCGCTGCTCATGGGAGACCGCTGCGGCGCTCATACCTTCCCTTACATCGACGTGGAGAACAGCACGGCCCGTGTCGAGCATGAGGCCACCACTTCAAAGATCGGTGAAGATCAGATCTTCTACTGCAGGCAGCGGGGAATCGATGAGGAAGCGGCTGTTGCCTTGATTGTGAACGGTTATGCGAAGGAAGTTTTGAACCAGTTACCGATGGAATTTGCAGTGGAGGCCCAGAAGCTTCTGGCGCTTACGCTCGAAGGAAGTGTAGGATAGATATTTTTCAGAAACAGAATGTTACATATTCATAATCTGCGGGCAGGTATAGAAGGGAAGGAAATCCTAAAAGGAATTAACCTTGATGTGAAGCCGGGAGAAGTGCATGCCATCATGGGACCCAATGGCTCTGGTAAAAGTACCCTGGCCTCTGTTCTGTCCGGCCGTGAAGAATACGAGGTTACAGAAGGTGAAGTAACTTTTATGGGCAAGAATCTCCTGGAGATGGAACCTGAAGACCGGGCCCGTGAGGGTATCTTCCTGGCATTTCAATATCCTGTGGAAATACCAGGCGTCAGCACGGTTAACTTCATGAAGACCGCCATCAACCAGATACGCACATACCGCGGTCAGGAACCATTGGATGCTGTTGCTTTCCTGAAATTGATGAAAGAAAAAATGAAACTGGTGGAGATTGACCAGTCATTGCTCAACCGCGCCCTTAATGAGGGCTTTTCCGGCGGGGAAAAGAAACGCAATGAAATCTTCCAGATGGCAATGCTTGAACCCAGGCTATCCATTCTCGATGAAACTGATTCCGGGCTGGATATCGATGCACTTCGCATTGTCGCAAATGGCGTTAACAAACTGCGCAATCCATCCAATGCCACCGTTGTGGTGACACATTACCAGCGCCTTCTCAACTACATCGTGCCCGATTATGTGCACGTGCTTTTCAACGGAAGGATCGTCAAGTCAGGAGACAAGGAGTTGGCTCTGGAGCTCGAAAAGAAAGGTTACGATTGGATCAAGAACGAACCGGCCACTGCCTGACCATGACTATCGCAACTGCAAACAGAAATCTTATATCGGAACTTGAGTCGGTACGCCCTGCAGATTCAAAGTCTGAACCTGCTGCGTCAAAGGCCTGGGAGCGTTTCAGGCAAACAGGTCTGCCCGGCCAAAAGAGTGAAGAATACAAATATGCGCCCATAGCACGTCAGTTGGAGAAATTGCCAGCATTGAAGCCTGCTGCAGGAGATGTTCTGTTGCCTACCCCCCTCCCGCAATTTCTAAGTGGGCAGACGTGCAACTACATCGTTTTTGTCGATGGAAGGTTTTCCAGTGCCAACCTTGCTGAAAAGGAAGTGAAGGTAACAACCCGGTCAATGGAAGAATCTTCCGACGCGAATGATCCCTTCGAGTGGCTGAATACCGCTTTCTCTCCGGCGCTGACAATAATTACTGTTGCAGAAGGAGTATCACTTCAGCACCCTATTGCGATTGTATATCATTCCAGCGGAAGAGGGACGCTCGTCAACCCAAGATGGACACTGCAATTGCTTAAAGGAAGCAAGGCTACGGTTATTGAAATGTGCCAGCCTCATGCTTATGAATTATTTCAGAATAAGAAGTCAGTCATTCAAGCGGAAGACAAATCTTCGTTGGAATATCTGATTCTTCAGGATGGCACGCCGGCGCAGACTGAAGTAAACCATACTGAAGTTCGATGCGCCCCCTCCTCCTACGCGTCCTGCCTTACCCTATCACTCAACTGCAGGTTTGTCCGCAATAACATGAAACTCGTGGTTGACGGGAGCCAGGTGGAAGCACATTTGTACGGGCTGTATCTCCCATCCGGGGATTCGCTCATTGACAACCACACCGTGGTGGATCATCGGCAGCCGGAATCTTTCAGCAACGAGCTGTATAAAGGAGTAATGAACGACCGGTCCAAAGGTGTCTTCAACGGCAAGATTTACGTAAGGCCGCAGGCCCAGAAGACCAATGCTTTTCAGTCCAACCGGAACATTCTGCTGAGCGAAAACGCCAGCGTCAATACCAAACCCCAGCTTGAAATCTGGGCCGATGACGTCAAATGTTCCCATGGCTGCACCACTGGTCAACTGGATGAAGAAGCGCTGTTCTATCTCCGCTCCAGGGGAATTGATAAAAGGAGCGCTTACGCCATGCTGCTGCATGCGTTCGTGGCCGAGACATTCACGGAGATGAAGATGGCGCAATGGAAAGAAACAATTGATGGACTGGTGACTTCAAGGTTGTTGAAGGTCTGAAGAGAACATGGAGAACGTGGCATCCATAGGGTCGGGCATAGAAGTGGAGGAAATCAGGAAGCTATTCCCCATCCTTCATCAGAAGATCAATGGCCACGACCTGGTTTACTTTGATAATGCCGCCACCACCCAGAAGCCGGTGCAGGTACTTGATGCACTGCAATCCTATTATACCGGCTATAATGCCAACATCCACAGGGGCATTCACACCCTTGCAGAGCGCGCTACCACTGCATTTGAACAAACGCGTACAACTGCTGCTTCCTTTTTGAATGCCGGGAGCAAGGAAGAAATCATCTTTGTGAGAGGCGTGACCGAAGCCATCAACCTGGTAGCATCCAGTTACGGACGCTCCAAACTTCAGAAGGGCGATGAAGTCATTCTTTCCGGGCTTGAACATCATAGCAACATTGTGCCGTGGCAACTTGTCGCTGAAGAAAAGCAATGCCACATCAAAGTCATTCCTGTTACCGACACCGGGGAACTGGATCTTCAGGCTTACAGGGGACTTTTAAATGAACGTACCCGGATTGTTTCAGTTAATCATGCTTCCAACAGCCTTGGTACCATTAATCCTGTAAAAGAAATTATAAGACTGGCCCATCAGGCCGGAGCCGTAGCACTTATTGACGGCGCTCAGGCGGCACCGCACCTGCCAATCGATGTGCAGGATCTGGATTGCGACTTCTATTGCATTTCAGGACACAAGATGTATGGGCCTACCGGTGTAGGGGTCTTGTACGGGAAGAAAAAAATACTCGAAGCGATGCCACCTTATATGGGCGGTGGAGAAATGATCCGACAAGTCACTTTCGAGAAGACCACATGGAATGATTTGCCTTATAAGTTTGAAGCCGGTACGCCCAATATTGCCGATGTCGTGGCGTTGAAATCAGCATTTGATTTCATCTCCGGCACAGGGAAAGATGCCATGGCTCAACATGAACACATGTTGTTGCGGTATGCAACAGAGCGTTTGTCCGAATTGAACGGACTCCGCGTGGTTGGCAACAGCACGAACAAAGTGAGTGTGCTTTCATTTGTCATAGAAGGCATTCATCCATTCGACATAGGTCAGATGCTGGACACCCGTGGCATTGCTGTGCGCACAGGTCATCATTGCACACAGCCTTTGATGGACAGGATGGGACTGGAGGGAACGGTAAGGGCCTCCTTTGCTGTTTATAACACCAGAAAGGAAACAGACAGGCTGGTCGAGGGTTTACAAAGAGTAATTGGGTTCCTGAAATGAGCATCACTGACACACAGGAGGAAATTGTGAACGAATTTTCGCTGCTGGAGGGAGATCAGGAGATGTCAGTGCTGTACCTGATGGAACTTGGGCAGAAACTACCGGCCATGAAAGAAGAGGACAAGAAAGAGCAAAACGAAGTGAAGGGGTGCCAGTCCAGGGTGTGGCTCACGGCCGAAGTGAAGCATGGGGCAGTCTTCTTCTCCGCGGACAGTAATACAGCGATCACCAAAGGTCTGATCAGTCTGCTTATCAGGGTCTTCAGCGGACATACCCCACAGGAAATTCTAAACGGAGAGATCACCTTTCCTTCCAGGATCGGCATGGACCGGTTCATCGGCACACAGCGGTCCAATGGTTTTGCAGCGATGATCAAACAAATGAAAATGTACGCACTGGCCTTCCAGACGCGTTCCAAGATACAGGCATGAGTGAATCGGAAGAACATAAGGCCCCTGAGACTCCCTCGCTGGAAATTCCCAATCTGCGGGACAAGATTCTTGCGGCGTTGAAAACGGTGTATGATCCGGAGATTCCGGTAGACATTTTCGAGCTGGGCCTCATATATGAGATTAACATCTTCCCGCTAAACAATATTCATATTCTCATGACCCTCACCTCTCCCTCCTGCCCGTCAGCGGAAGCCATACCGCTGGAAGTGGAACAGAAGCTTAAGGAGATCGAAGGTGTGAACGACGTTAAGGTGGAAATCACCTGGGATCCGCCATACTCGCAGGATATGATGAGTGAAGCGGCCAAACTGGAACTAGGATTTCTTTAATATTGTTAAACCCATTAACCAAAAGATAGAACCATGAGCATGTATCCCGAACAGCTGGTAGCACCGATGAGAACGGACCTCACCAGTGTAGGATTCAAGGAATTGAAAACACCTGCCGACGTTGAGAAGCAGATAAAGAATGAAAAGGGCACGACCCTTCTGGTCATCAACTCAGTTTGCGGCTGTGCGGCCGGCGCTGCCCGTCCCGGAGTGAAGTGGGCCTTGGAGCACAGTGCAAAAAAGCCTGACCACCTGGCGACCGTTTTTGCGGGGGTGGATATGGAGGCTGTCGCCAAAGCGCGCCAGCTCACCATGCCTTACCCTCCATCTTCGCCCAGCATTGCCCTGTTTAAGGACGGAGAATTGCAGCACTTCATCGAGCGTCACCACATCGAGGGCCGCAATGCGCAGATGATAGGCGAACACCTCGTGGAAGTGTTCGACGAGTTCTGCTGAGAATAACAGAAAAGCAAAAGAAGGGGTTCGCGCCCCTTTTTCGTTTGTACCAAAAAGAATGGCAATGTCCCTTTATCTTAGCTTCCATGACCAAGGATGAAATAGCCGGCTTTGTCAAACAAAGTATAATAGAAGAAACAGGAATAGATGCCAGCTCCATTAACCAAGAAGCGCCGCTCAGCACGCTGGGTATCGATTCCCTGAGCGCCATTGTCATCCTGAACAGGATTGAAGATCATTACCATACAGAATTGAATCCTCTTTGCTTTTGGGACCATCCTACCGTGGGGGAGTTTACCAACTTTCTTTGCAGTCATTTGAAAGCAGAGTGAAGGAAGGACTAAAACAGCCCTTATGGGCGCCGCTGGATCCTGAGAATCTCCTGGACCCTTATCCAATGTACGCACGGCTCCGTACCCACGATCCGGTCCATCACAGCCAAACCAAGGAGTGGATCATTTCCCGCTACAGCGATATCCGTGATGTGCTTCGCAACCCGGCTTTCCGGGCCGGCAACAGGCTGGAGTGGCTTAGCCGAGGCGTAAAGTACTTCAATTATGATGAAGATTTGAGATTCATCCACGAAGCCATCAACACGTTCTTCCTTTTCCTTAATCCACCAGAACACACTCTTATCCGGAGCTACGTAGTGAAGAATCTGGCTGAATTCAAGGTCGAGAAACTAATTGAACGTGTCGTCAACGACCGACTGAGACAATTGAACAACCAAGAGTTTGACCTGGTAACTGACTATGCCCAGCCCCTGCCGGTCTCAGTCATCGCAGATATCATGGGGCTGCCGGCAAGTGACTGTCTTTATCTTCGATCGCTTGGTGTGAGAATGCATCGCTCACTGGATTTGTATCATTCATACAAGGACCTTGTCAATCTGAATGAAGCGTCGAGATCATTCATTGAATATTTTCAACTACACATCCGGCAGAAGAGTGACCATCCGGATGAGAGTCTCATAAGTAAGTTGATACGCAACCGCCCTGACATGATCAGTGAAGCGCAACTGATCTCCATTTGTATTTTTCTTTTCATCGCAAGTGAAGAGACGACTTCAAGCGCCATCGGAACCGGCTTGTGGCACCTCATTCAAAATCCGGAGCATTATTCCATGCTTAGATCTCACCCGACTAAGGTGGAAATCGCTGTGCAGGAATTACTTCGGTATGATGCTCCTGTTCAGATCGTTGGCAGAATCGCAACAACAGACTCCCTGCTGGGCGGTCGCGAAATTCCGGCAGGCGACTCGCTGACGTTGCTGTTGGCCAGCGGCAACAGGGATGATGCATTCTTTGCAGACCCCGATACATTGAATCTGGAAAGAGTCCCCAATCACCACCTCGCGTTCAGTGCTGGTCCTCACCGTTGCCTGGGCGACTGGCTTGGTCTGTTGCAGATGCAGAAGGCTATTGCCTCATTCGTTCAAAGATTCCCGACCGTTGAACTTCTTTCTGAACCACCTGAATGGAACAAGAATCTTGCCGTCAGGGGACTTCGCACACTCCGCGTACGAGTGGGTTGACCTCATCCTACCAGCATCGAAGATGGGCCATTGATCACTTCATCTTTGAAGTAGCGCACCCTGAGGTGATGTCCCTTTGCGGAGTTTCCTATATAGACCATTCCCGACGCAGGCCAAACAGCTTTTGTATGTGATCGCTTAAGTCTTTCGTTTTCCACCAGGGTGATTACTCCTCTGCACCGCTCATGTTCATCCGTTCGTGGCAGACTTTCCAGGAATTCCACGGTTCTACGCGCCAGCTCGGGAAGTAACCCAGGAGGAGCCTCACGACTGGTCACCATCAGTCTCATGCCATAAAACCAATTTCTGAGTTGCCGGACGGGAACCTTAAAGGCAGTAGATTCTGCGATAACCTTTCCTTTCGGGCTGCGCACTACAAACACCAATTGCTCCCCCCTTTTCCGCGCTTGCTCCGGATCAGAAAGCACACCAACATCAGACCAAAGACTATACACCTCTTCCTTTGTTTTGAGACCGGCTACTTTCCACACCAGGTCAAATTCTGGTTTGCTATTGGCTGACGGCTTCATATTCTTGCCAAAGGGAAGTAACTGACATAAATTGGATTTCCCGATTTGGTGAACGCCATCAGGTGCATATTCAGCTCAGGCCACGCGGCGCGACGCCAGAAAGAAGACTTCAGTTTTGACCGGTCCTCCAACACATAGATCAATCCTTTGCAGGAAGACCGTCTCGTTTCATCCCGCATTTCGAGGTACTTTGAAGATTCTAATAAGAGTGCAATCTCGTGCTCAGTGGTCAACTGTGGACCGAAGCAGTACAGTTGATAGAATGTGTGTTGCCCCAAGTGCGGCAAGCGAACCAGTTCAGCAGAAGTCATCCCTTCAAGTTCTCCTTTAACGCCCGTTAATGCCAGAATAGAGTATTTCACTGCGTGATCCATCCTTTGCGGAGACAAATGGCAAGTGGTAAGGAGCGCACGGAGCCGCTCGGGACCTATGTCCAGAACTTCTGCAGGTTTCCTGGTAATTGAGTTATTCAATCTTGGAGGCTTGAATGAAAACTGATTACTTTTTCTAAATTTAGCTACCTGAATCGAAATCACTCACACAATAGTCCCCTTGTATACCTCGGAAACAAATAAGGTTCTAGAGAAGAAGATCCGTAAGTTAAGCCGCTTGAAACGGCGATTGCAGCGAAAGACAATTTTCTCTGTACAAGATTACCGTGCGAGGAGAAGCTATTTCAACCTATGGTTAAAAGTCCAAAGGCTCGCAAGACAACTACGTGAGATAAGACGGGACATTAGACTTGCGGCGGCAGGCGGCGCCTTGATTTTGCTGGCAGGGACAGCAAACGCCCAAGCACCAGTATCTACCTATGGCCCATATTTGAAGGCAGCAAGAGAGGTGAATCCGCTGAGAGGGCCCTTGGCAGGAGACATTCAGTACAAGCCATCGTATGTTGATCTCGACAAAGACGGGGATTTGGATCTGGTCCTGAACACCAACTCTTCCAGGCTGGTGTATTTCAAAAATATAGGTACGGCCACGAAGCCGTTGTTTCAGGACCTGGATCCGGATCCGTCACATGATCCCTTCAATGGCATCACAGGCTATTCCGCTCCTGCCTTCGCCGACTTTGACAAGGACGGAGATTTGGACATGTTCATCGGTTCTGATTCAGATCCCAATGCCACAGGAACTATTGTTCGGTATTACATCAACAGTGGCGGCAAGTTCAGCACTGAGACCTCCCCCGGCGTTTTTACACCGAATGAAAGCACGGGGCCATGGAATCCAACGGCCAAGACGGGTAACCCACTGAACGGGTTGTATCCAGGTGATTACGCAACACCCACTTTTGCCGACATGGACGGAGACACCGACCTGGATCTGGTTATTGGAGCAAACGGCACAAACAATCTTACCTATTATGTAAATGACGGCAATGGAAATTTTGCACCCTCTTCCTTGCCGGGTCTGAGTATACCAGTCAACTTCAACTACCTACAGGTGGATCCGGATTTTGTAGATCTTGACAAAGATGGTGACATCGATCTTGCTTACGGTGAAAGTAGTGGCACACTTCACTTCATGATGAATACTGGTGGCACCTTCAATGAACTTACCGGAACCTGGGATCCTGTTGCAAAGACAGGCAATCCATTTGATGGTCATGACCCGGCATCTTTGGGTTATCCGTACGCTCAGGCTTCTTACCCTGATCTGGACGGGGATGGTGACCCAGATGTAATATTCGCTTATGCCGATTATTACTTCTCACAGATCTACAACCTGAGATACCTTGAGAACACAGGTTCTGCTTTATTGAAAGATGCCACCGATCTCGACAGCCCGGTAGATGGTATATTCACAAACGGAACTGCCAATGTTGAATTCCTTGATGGAGATGGTGATGGAATAAAGGACGCAGTCGTGATGGGTTTGAACGGAGACCCTCTTCGCTTCTTCAAAGGATTTGGCGACCACTTTAAGCTGACTGACAATATCATCTCTCAGTTGGATGTCTGGGGTTCTAATGGCCAGTTTGTTGACTTTGATAATGACGGAGATCCTGACTTTGTCTCATGCGACGAATTTGGCTTCTTCACTTACTTCAGGAATGACGGAGCGACCTTCACGACATTCGCAGATGGCGACATGTCCAATCCGTTCAATACAACGGTGATGGGCTTTGAATATGTCCGATGCATCCCGGCCTTTGTCGATATTGACCATGACGGAGATCTGGACATGTTTCTGGGAGATAAATATGGGGTGATCTCCTACTACAGAAATGACGGTGGGGCGATTTCATTACAGCCTGCAGCAAATAACCCGCTCGCAATGGTGCAGCTTGTTGAATCCGACCCTTCCATTGGCGGAAACCGTGCCAACATTCGTTTCACCGATATTGATCATGATGGTGATATGGATGCTTTTGTGGGGTCTTCCTATGTTTCTGTATACAATTCAAGCACCGAAACGTACGACAACTATGCGCCTGAAATCTACTTCTACGAAAATACTGGGACGATTACAACACCACAGTTCGTATTAAGGCCTTCATTCTTCCCTTCCGATGAACTGCAAGATGACTCAGTCATCAAATACTACGACTTTGACAAGGATGGCGACCTGGACGCCTTTATGGGAAACGCGGATGGAACCATCAACTACTACATCAACCAAAACCCTGCACCAGTTGTAGCCATCAAAAGCAGTCTCAATTATCAGCAAGGCACAGGCGCCGTCGTACTTGACAATGCGCTGACCCTGACAGATGCGGACAACGATTTGATTTCCGGAGCACAGATATCGATCCAAAATTTCAAAGCGGGTCAGGAAGTCCTGACTTGCACAACTCAATCACCTGTTACAAGCAATTTCAATTCTGCGACCGGTGTGCTTAGCCTGAGCGGACAGGCAACCCCTGCCGTCTATCAGGCGATAATGCGAACGATTACGTATCAGTATACAGGTCCCAAGCCACCTGTCAGCGGTCGATCGGGTCTTCCGGGCGGTAAGACTGTTACACTGGCCAGAACTATCTCGCTAAGCACAACCGATTTGGAGCTAACGGCTCCTGCATTAGCCTCCATCGCGACTTCAATTACCTTTCCAAACAGCCCCCCGGTACTGCAGGCTTCAGGCAATCAGCCAGTTTATTCTTCATCCCCGGTTGCGGTTGACAAGGGGATCACCGTTCAGGACGCAGACGATACCAACCTTTCAGGCGCGACAATTTCCTTTGATCCCAACTCCTTTGTTGCTGGCGAAGACGCGCTTGAGTTCAGTAACCAAAGCGGAATTACAGGTTCCTACAATGCAGCCACTGGCATCCTCAGCCTCTCTGGTACCGCCTCTTCCGCTGATTATCAAAACGCTCTCCGCAGCATCAATTACAAGAATAGCAGTCTGAGGCCCAGCGCGCAGAACCGTGTGCTGCAATTTACAGTGACGGATGGTGAAACCGCGAGCAACCAGGTCTCCTCAAATGTTGAAATCGTTGGCGAAATTGAGGTCTTCAATGGTGTCTCAGCCAATGGTGATGACCTGAACGCCTTCTTCAAAATCAAGAACATAGAAATCCTTGAACCTAATAACAAGGTCACGATCTTTAACCGTTGGGGTGATAAGGTTTTCTCAATGGAGAATTACGACAACAAGACACGCCTATTTAACGGAACTTCAGACAAAGGGTCAGAATTACCCAGTGGCGTGTATTACTACAAGATTGAATTCTTCAGTGGTCGCGATGAGTTGAGCGGATATTTAACCCTCAAGAGGTGATGAAGCATTTTATCCTTTTATCACTTATTCTTTGCCCGTTGAGGATTCTGGCTCAGCAGGATCCCCTCTATTCGCAATATTTCAATAACTACATGACCCTGAACCCTGCCTACGCAGGTATGAATCATAATCTAAACGCTTCAGTTCAGTATCGTGCCCAGTGGACCGGATTTGACGGAAGTCCGACTACACTCAATTTTAACACCCATACCTCCATTCTTCGCAACCAGGCAGGTGCCGGCCTTCTGCTCGTCAAAGATCAACTTGGAAACGTAACCAATACTGAAATGCAGGCTGCATTTGCATACGAACTGAAATTTAACAAGACGCAACTGCGATTTGGCATGCAGATCGGGTTTATCAATTACAGGACAAACACTTCCAATCTGAATCTCGCTGACCCTAATGATCCGGCCTTCGCTACCAATGAGAATGTCACAAAACCCAATATCGGTGCAGGAGTCATCCTTCAGTCAGAGAAGTACATGATAGGTCTTTCTGTGCCCCGGCTGATGAGCACAACAGTCAGTAATGGTGGCCAGTCCTACGAGGCTTATAGCCAACACTACTACCTTATGGGGGCTTATATTTTTCGTGTGAATGAGAATGTGAAATTCAAACCGCTGACCGTGCTTAAGGGTGTTGCAGGAGCACCACTTTCTGTTGATCTGAATGCGAACTTCATCTTCAAGGATACTTACACGGCAGGGGTATTTACCCGGAATTTTGGCACCTATGGATTCCTGCTCCAGGCCAAATTGCTGGACCATATCAAATTGGGCTACACCTACGAAATGCCTACCAATCAGTCAGTTGGAACGAGGTTTGTGACCCACGAACTGTTCCTCGGTGTGGTGCTCAAGGCATTCAGCTATCATGACCCTTATGCAGTGACCAATTTTTAATGGTCACCTTTTCACTGATCATTCAAAATAATCTTCTGATGTCGTCATCCCGGCGAACCTTTTGAACCTTATCCTGTTTATATAGCATGTTAGTTGCCGTAAGCCGAAAGGAACACTTCAACGCTGCCCATAGACTCTACAACAAAGAATGGACAGACGAAAAGAACTCCGCAGTGTTCGGCAAATGCAGCAATCCCAATTACCACGGTCACAATTATGAACTGATTGTTACACTTGTGGGTGAGCCTGACCCCCAGACGGGTTATGTATTTGATATGAAAGAATTGAGTGACCTGGTCCGTGCACACGTACTGGTTCACTTTGATCACAAAAACCTTAACTTGGATACGCCATACTTCAGGGACCTCAACCCGACCGCGGAAAATATCGCAGTCGTGATCTGGAGAATCCTTAGACAGCGGGTCGATCCCAAATTCGAACTGAAAGTCAAACTCTATGAGACAGAAAGAAATTTCGTTGAATATCCGGCCGCTCGATGATGCGTACGGTGAGGATCACATGATCTCCTCGTGGGATACACCCATGCGTCCGGATGCCTTTGACCTTTCAGATGAAGAGAAGATCGAGCGTATCGAAAAGAGTGTGCGCGACATCATGGTCACACTCGGACTGGATCTCACGGATGACAGCCTCAGCGGCACGCCCAAGAGGGTGGCCAAGATGTATGTGAAGGAAGTTTTCAGCGGCCTTAATCCGCATAACCGGCCCCAGACCAAACTCTTTGATAACAAGTATAAGTACGACCAGATGTTGGTCGAAAAGGAGATTACATTTTACTCTCATTGTGAACACCATCTCGTGCCGATATATGGCAGGGCACATGTGGCCTACTTGTCATCCGGGAAAGTAATCGGATTGTCAAAGATCAACCGCATTGTTCAGTACTACGCCAAACGTCCCCAGGTGCAGGAAAGACTTACCGTTCAGATTGGAAAGGAACTGGAGAGAATTCTGAAGACCGACAGCGTTGGAGTTGTAATTGACGCCAACCACATGTGTGTTGCCATGCGGGGTGTCGGAGACACCAACAGCAAGACCGGGACGGCCTATTTTTCAGGAAAGTTCAAGGATGAAAACACTAAACGTGAATTCCTGAACTTCATCAATTCGAAGTAGTTACATGTTGCCGGGGCGACTGCCCCTGTTCCCGCGCCCTGGCAATTCCAAAGCCGGCGTTGAATCATTGTCAAAGGTGTTGTAGTTTAGCATCCTGCATAAAACCGATACTTATGGCATTTGACCTGGACATGATCAAGAAATTGTACGCTGCCATGCCGGCGCGTATCACCAAAGCCCGGAAGGTCGTGGGTAAACCGCTGACCCTTTCCGAGAAGATTCTCTACTCCCACCTGTTTGCCGACCAAAAACTTGAAAACTTTGGCCGGGGTAAATCCTACGTGGATTTTGCCCCCGATCGGGTGGCGATGCAGGATGCCACAGCGCAAATGGCGCTATTGCAGTTCATGTCCGCAGGGCGTCCCAAGGTGGCAGTGCCTTCCACAGTACACTGCGATCACCTGATCGTCGCAAAGACCGGTGCCAAAGCAGACCTTACTGCTGCAAATGCCGAAAGTAAGGAAGTGTATGACTTTCTCTCCTCAGTATCCAATAAATACGGAATTGGCTTCTGGAAGCCCGGCGCGGGCATCATCCATCAGGTCGTTCTCGAAAACTACGCATTCCCGGGTGGCATGATGATCGGCACCGACTCGCATACCGTGAATGCCGGCGGTTTGGGAATGGTGGCCATAGGTGTTGGCGGGGCTGATGCAGTGGACGTGATGTCCGGAATGGCATGGGAACTCAAGTTCCCCAAGCTCATCGGGATCAAACTTACTGGAAAACTGAGCGGCTGGGCTTCAGCAAAAGATGTGATTCTGAAAGTTGCTGGTATCCTGACCGTAAAGGGCGGAACCGGCGCCATTGTGGAATATTTTGGTGAAGGGGCTGAGTCACTAAGCTGCACTGGCAAAGGAACCATCTGCAACATGGGTGCAGAGATCGGTGCAACCACGTCCACTTTTGGATACGATGCTTCCATGGAACGCTATCTGAAAGCCACTGGCCGTGCGGAAGTAGCCAAGATGGCCAATAAGATCAAACAACATTTGACTGCTGATCCGGAAGTCTATAAGTCTCCTGAAAAGTACTTTGACCAAATTGTAGAAATCAATCTGTCTGAACTGGAGCCTCATCTCAATGGACCATTCACTCCCGACCTCGCCACACCGATTTCCAAAATGCGTGATGAGGCAGCCCGCAATGGATGGCCTACCAAAGTTGAAGTCGGATTGATAGGATCTTGTACCAACTCAAGTTACGAAGACATCGCCCGTGCCGCCAGTCTGGCCGAGCAGGTGGCAGCCAAAGGATTGAAGACCAAGGCAGAATTTACCATAACACCCGGTTCCGAACAGGTGCGATATACCATCGAGCGTGACGGATTCATCAAGACATTTGATAAGATCGGTGCCACCGTTTTTGCCAACGCCTGTGGTCCGTGCATTGGCATGTGGAGCCGCATGGGTGCTGATAAGAAAGAGAAGAACACGATCGTTCATTCTTTCAACCGAAACTTTCAGTCCAGGAATGACGGCAATCCAAATACGTATGCGTTTGTGGGATCCCCTGAGCTGGTCACTGCCCTTGCTATTGCAGGAGATCTTACTTTCAATCCTATCACCGACTATCTGAACAATGAGAAGGGAGAGAAAGTAAAATTGGATCCTCCCAAGGGTGAAGAATTGCCGAAGAAAGGATTTGACGTGAAGGACCCAGGCTACCAGGCGCCAGCAAAAGACGGAAGCAAAGTGGTGGTAAATGTTAGCCCTCAATCCGACCGACTACAGCTACTTGCTCCTTTTGCTCCATGGGATGGCAAGAATTATACCGGCCTCAGGATCCTGATCAAAGCCAAAGGGAAATGCACTACGGACCACATCTCAATGGCAGGCAAGTGGCTGAAGTACCGTGGCCATCTCGACAATATTTCCAATAATTTGCTTATTGGCGCCACCAATTTCTTCAACGACAAGATCAACAGCGTGAAGAATCAACTGTCTGGTACGTATGATGAAGTTCCCAAAGTGCAGCGCAATTACAAGGCTCAGGGAATAGGATCCATCGTTGTTGGAGATGAGAACTATGGCGAAGGTTCTTCCAGGGAGCATGCTGCCATGGAACCCAGACACCTCGGTGTGAAAGCCATACTCGTCAAGTCTTTCGCCCGCATCCATGAGACCAACCTTAAAAAACAGGGCATGCTGGCGCTCACGTTCGCGAATAAGGATGACTACAACAAGATTCAGGAGGACGACACTATTGATATTACTGATCTTACCTCCTTCTCGCCAGACAAACCATTGACGCTTGCCATTCGCCACAAAAACGGGAGTGTCGACACAATCAAAGTCAATCACACCTACAATGCCAATCAGATCGGCTGGTTCAAGGCTGGCTCAGCGTTGAACCTATTGGCTAAGCAATCCACTTCCGGTGCGAAAAAGTCTCCGGTGAAAAAGAAGAAGACTCCAGCCAAAGCCACGAAGAAGAAGGCTATCAGGAAGCCTGCAAGAAAGGCAACAAAGTCAAAGAAGGCTCCCAAGAAATCGGTACGCAAATCGCGACGCTAGTTTCATTAGTATTGAAAGACAAAAGGTGCAGTCCCTCAGATTGCACCTTTTTTGTTTCCGCACCCCGGCAGTCCCACTTTGGCCATTCCGGTCGTATTTTTGTGGAAGGATGGTCTACTGCAGAAGGTTGTTTAGTTTGGTATGGGTGAGCCTTGTAGCACCTGCAGCGTTTTCCCAACAAGCCACGTCCATCTTCTACTCCAGGAATCAAAAGGATATCCTGGAAATTCTCGTTAAAGCACTTGACATTAAAGTCAAAGAAAGAGTCCCAGGCCAAAAGAGGATCAGCTTTTCAGTCATTCCTGTGGCCAAAGGAAGCACCGGAGGAAAACAGATTCTGGTCTCATCCGTAAGTGCCGCTTTTGTCATGGGCCACGAAGACTCAACCAATGTTTCCAGCATTTATTTTACCCCCTATACCGACCTGTCGGATACGTATGGCTTCTATACAAAGGCCAACCTTTGGACGCCCGGAAACCGGTGGAACCTTCCATCCGATTTCAGGATCATGAACCTGACAGAATATTCCTACGGCCTGGGCAGCACAACCCAGCCCACTGATGAGTTTACGCTCAGATATAACTATATCAGGCTTTACCTGAATGCGAACCGACATGTCAGCCGGTATCTCTACCTCGGCATGGGTTTGAACTACGACCGTTATTGGAATGTGTCAGTAAAAGATGCACCAACAAATCCCAGTGCTTTTGAAAAATACGGGTATGGTACGACCACCAATTCAAATTCCACAGGAATCACCTTTAACCTCCTCAGGGACAGCAGAAGAAATTCGATCAATCCAGACCGCGGTTTTTATACGCTAGTCACGTTCAGGACCAATCCTTCATGGATGCATAATAATGAGCTTTGGAGTTCTGTTTATGTAGATGCAAGGAAGTACTTGCTACTCGACCGTACACACAGGAAGATTCTGGCCCTCTGGGGATTTTACTGGGGGACATTTGGAAGTGTCCCCTACAACAACCTGCCAGGCACAAGACTAGAATATGCCTTCAGTTCAGGCAGGGGTTACGCACAGGGTCGATTCCGTGGTCGTGAAATGATTTACTTCGAAAGTGAATACCGCTTCGATATCACCCACAATGGCCTGCTCGGAGGAGTTGTATTTGCCAATGCCCAATCGCTCACAGAGGAAGACAACCAGTATCACAAGGTAAACCCGGCCATTGGGTTTGGGGCACGCCTCAAGTTCAACAAGGAATCCAATACCAACATCACTTTTGATTTTGGGTTCGGAGAGAAATCTTTCACTTTTTACCTCGGACTGGGTGAACTTTTCTGAAGTATTTCACGGATGATCAGCCGGAATTCATTCAGGATCATAGCTGTAGCACCCCAGACGATTTCTTCTTCAATCAGAAAGTGAGGCGCAATCATCGGATAAGTCCTTGCTGCCAGAATTTCTCTGGTTTTCACGGCATCTTCGCGTACCAGATCTTCTATTGTTCCCTCAAGAATTCTTACAACCTCTACCGGGTCAGGCGTGAACAGCGTTCGCTCCGGCTGCCAGGCTACGACCGGGCTAACCATGAAATTGCTGGGGATTACAAAGAAATCGCTGAGCCTTCCCAGCACTTGAACTCCAGAGGGCCTGACTCCGATCTCCTCCTCGCCTTCCCTGAGTGCGGTTTGCTCGGCCGTCTCACCAGCTTCCGCTTTTCCACCCGGCAAACTTACCTGGCCGCTGTGCGCTCCAGCATATTCGGGGCGTTTTGTCAGAGGAAACAAGATGTGACCCTCGTAAGGGTACAACAAAATTAGCACGCTGCCCGGCTTTGGCGGCGTCTTATGATTGAAGGATGGCTTGAATGTTCCGGTTGGAGTTGCCCTGAGAGGCTCATGGGCTGAAGCTCCGGGTAAAGGTTCCCGGAGTCGCTCCGAAAGCCTCGAAATCAAGTCATCAAAACTCAGCGGCATTGTTTCCGCAATTCTACAGGAACCATCTGATCACCAACCTTCTCCGATAACCTGAATTGCTCACAGGCCTTGTTCAACTGACCATTTCTATAATAGGCCATCCCCAGATAGTAATGAATCCTATCTACAAACGAGTCCATGCCCATACTTTGTTCCAGTAGTCTTACTGCGCGGGGATATTCACCCTGCATGTAGTAATAAAGCCCTTTGTTGCGGTAGGCCCATGCATTGCGGGAATCCAGGACAATGCTTTCATTAATATCGGCCAGAGCTTCTTCCGGGTGATTCTGCATGAGAAGGACATAGCCTCTGTTGTTTAGGAAATACGGCTCCTTTGGCACCAGTTCAATAGCACGGTTGATGTGGGTCAAGGCGCTATCGAGATTACCTCTCGCAATGTCCACCATAGCCAGGGTGTTGTAGACGTTGGGTTCCTTTTCATTGATTCTCTTCGCACGCCACAGATCATGGCTGGCTGAATCATACTGATGCCTGTAGTAAAAGATCGTGCCCCTGTTGACGAAATAATCAGCCCGGATGCTGTCCATTTTCATTGCCTTATCAAAGGAACTAAGAGCCATGTCAAAGTCCCTCATCTTTGTGGCCACCAGACCTTCAAGAAAGTAGACAACGGCCGTATCCGGTTTCTGGGACCTGGCACGCTGGATATCCTGTTCTGCATTATAGTATTCCCGAGCCTCGTAATAGGCATTAGCTCTGTTAATCCTCGCCATGAAAAAGTCCGGCTTGCACTCTAATGCCTTGCTGTAATATCCAATAGCTTCGCTCCAGTGCTGGCTCTGATACTGAATGGTCCCGAGATTATTCAGTGCATCAGCAAAACAGGGATCAAGTTTCAGGGCCTCATTGAAGTAGATTATAGCCTGTTCAGGATTCCTTTCCCTCAAAGCGATATTACCCTTTAGCAGGAACTGCTGGAGACGAACTTCCTTGCTCTCCGAACAGCTGGTGAAAACCAACCAAAGTGCGGCCTGCAACAGGACAAAAGGAATGCGGAGTCTCATGGATACATTTGATCTGAAAAGTGGCTGGTCAATTTAGTGGATTGAGCGTAGATTGCATTCACATGAATGAAAATACCAAGGTCAAAGACATCAATCCTGCGCTCATTGTCGGGTGGGTCTTTACGGGAGTTGGACTGATCCTAATTGCGGTCGGCACCCTTCTGATTTGGAGTGACCGGTCGGACGCAGCCAGGGAGCAGGTGGTCGATGGCAAGGTAATCACCCTGAATTACAATGGAAGTTCTTCCGCCCCTGTTGTTGAATTCAGACTGAACGGTCAAAGGCACCGTATAGTCGGCGCGGTTTGGTCAACCCCACCGGCATTTGAGGTGGGTGAAGCAGTGCGGGTTCGAATCCCGGACGGCAATCCACGTGCAGCGCGTATTGACAGCTGGATGGAGCGTTACTTTGTAATAGCCTTGCTGGCCTTTCTCGCTATCGTTTTCGGGGGCATCGGCGGGGCGCTTCTTTATTTTTTCAACAAATAGCTTTGTTTTTTCTGCATATCCGCGTTTTCTTTGTCCCATTATTATGAAACAATCTCAGAACCACATCCTCCATCACGTTCATGCGCTAGCATGTTGAGTGGCAGGTTTATGTTCTGACAAACAAAGCATTGAAACTAAGGCTTGCCACGCGGCAGGCCTTTTTTGTTGCCAGCTGCTAAATGAATGATATGAAAGAACTGCTTAGAATTGCGATACAGAAATCGGGCCGTCTTCAGGAAGGGTCGCTCGAATTATTAAAAGAAAGCGGACTTGCCATCAGCAATGGCAGGGATCAGCTGAAGACACAGGCGAGAAATTTTCCGGTTGAAATTCTCTTTCTGCGGGATGACGATATCCCTCAGTATGTTGAAGATCAGGTCGCTGATGTCGGCATCGTAGGTGAAAATGTGCTCAGGGAAAAAGGAAGAAATAATGAACTCGTCAAGCGACTTGACTTTGCCAAATGCCGTCTGTCAATTGCGGTACCCAAAGGGGCTGAGTATACAGGCATAAAATGGCTTCAGGGAAAAAATATTGCCACCTCCTACCCTAATGTGGTAAAGCAATTTCTGGAGCAGCATCAGATAGATGCGGGGATTCATGAGATAAGTGGATCAGTGGAAATTGCACCCGGCATTGGTCTGGCCGATGCCATCTGTGACATTGTGAGCACAGGAAGCACCTTGCTGAGCAATGGGCTTCGCGAGGTTGAAGTGGTGATGCAATCAGAAGCTGTGCTTATAACAGGACCAACGCTGGAAGGCACGAAGCGCGACATTTTGGACCATCTACTGTTCAGGATGGAGGCCGTCAACTCAGCAAAAAACAATAAGTATATTCTACTTAACTGCCCTAATGATGCCATACCCAAAATCACGACAGTTATTCCAGGCATGAATTCACCAACGATCATGCCCCTTAACAAACCAGGCTGGTCTTCGTTGCACTCGGTAGTTAATGAAAATGACTTCTGGGCAAAGATTGATCTGTTGAAGGCATGTGGAGCAGAGGGCATACTGGTCATACCCATAGAAAAAATGATTGCATGATATGAAATTCATTGACAACCCGGATCGTTCACAATGGAGGGCGCTGGTGACGAGGCCCGTCCATCCGCATGCTTCACTCGACGAAGGGATTCTGGAAATTCTTGATTCCGTAAGAAAAGAAGGTGACTCCGCTCTCATCAAATACACACTCCAGTTCGATGGTCAAAAAGTCGAGTCGTTATCAGTTTCGCATGAAATTGTAGAAGCTGCAATCAATGCTTTGGATCCGGCGCTGCGGCAGGCAATAGAGACCGCAGCTACCAACATCCGGACTTTTCACTCTGCACAAGCGCGGGGCACTGAGCGCGTGGAGACCATGCAAGGAGTCGTTTGCTGGCGCAAATACGTACCGATTGAAAGAGTTGGAATTTATATCCCGGGTGGGTCCGCACCTTTGTTTTCTACGGTACTGATGTTAGGCATACCTGCACAGTTGGCAGGTTGCAAGGAAATCCAACTATGTACTCCTCCAGGACAAGATGGCGCCATACACCCCGCCATCCTCTTCGCTGCAGACTATTGCGGCATCACTCAAATTCATCCGGTTGGTGGCGCACAGGCAATAGCCGCCATGGCATTCGGGACGGCCTCGGTACCGGCGGTAAGCAAGATCTTCGGACCAGGGAACCAGTATGTCACAAGAGCCAAGCAATTGGTAGCCCAACAAGGAACAGCTATTGACATGCCGGCAGGGCCCTCTGAAGTTCTGGTGTATGGCGACGACACTTGTGTTCCTGCTTTTGTTGCTGCCGATCTCCTTTCACAGGCTGAACACGGCCCTGACAGCCACGTGGTCATGATCAGCCGGGATCTGAATATCCTTCAGGCAGTAAGTAAGGAAATCGAAAACCAGTTGCCCACACTTCCAAGGGCAGACGTGGCTTCGCGAGCCCTGAAGAACAGCCTGATGATTCACATAGAGAACGAAGAAACTATTCTTGACTTCATAAATGACTACGCGCCTGAGCACCTGATACTGCAGATTAGAGATGCAGAGAGCATTGCCGGAAAAATAACAAATGCAGGTTCGGTATTTATTGGTCCCTGGACCCCCGAGGCAGTCGGCGACTACGCCTCCGGCACCAACCATACACTCCCCACAAACGGTTTTGCGAAGTCTTTCAGCGGTATATCACTGGATAGTTTCACCAAGGGCATAACCTTCCAGTCACTGACGGAAGAGGGACTTCGCAACATCGGTCCTGTAGTCGAGACTTTGGCAAAAGCAGAGCATTTGGAGGCTCACCGTCGCGCTATTCAAATAAGGATGCAAAAACTCTCATGAGACCGGGTGACCTCCATAAACTGGTGAGGCGGAATGTGCTGAATCTCAAGCCGTATTCGACCGCCAGGGATGAATTTCAAGGTAAGGCATCAGTATTGCTGGACGCCAATGAACTCCCGTTTGAAACTGGGTATAACCGCTACCCTGATCCGCATCAGAGAATGCTGAAAGACACCATCTCCGCGGTCAAACTTGTACCCGCGAGAAACATCTTTGTAGGGAATGGGAGTGACGAAGCCATTGATCTTCTTTACAGGGTATTCTGCAATCCAGGGACAGATCAGGTCATCATTCCCCAGCCCACTTACGGCATGTACAGTGTGAGCGCTTCGATCAACGACGTAACCGCACTCACCCCCTCTCTCACAAGATCATTTGACATTGATACCGATGCCATACTGACTGCAGTCACTCCCCGGAGCAAAATTATCTTCTTGTGCAGTCCTAACAATCCATCAGGAAATCTGTTAAACATCGCCGGGATTGAAAAGCTCCTGAAGCAGTTTGACGGACTGATAGTGGTTGATGAGGCTTACACTGATTTTGCTCACGCCAAGAGCTGGCTGTCAAGGCTGCAAGAATTTCCAAACCTGATTGTTCTGCAAACGCTTTCCAAAGCATGGGGACTGGCAGGTCTTCGGCTGGGTTTGTGCTTCGCGCACGAATATGTAATTAATCTGCTGGACAAGGTAAAGCCTCCGTATAACATCAATGGAAACACCCAACAGGAAGCGCACAAATTTCTCACCACTGGCCGGCTTGAAATGAAGGAGCATGTTCAAACCATTCTGAGTGAAAGAAATAAACTCGCTGACATGCTTCTTTCATGCAATATTGTAGACCACGTGTTTCCATCAGACGCCAATTTTCTGCTGGTACGAATGAAGGATGCACAAAAGGTCTACCACCATCTTGTTCAAAAAGGAATTATTGTGCGGGACCGTTCCAATATGCCCCTATGTGAAGGATGCCTGCGCATTACGGTTGGCACGGCGGAAGAAAATCATCAACTTATCCAGGCTTTGAAGCAGATATGAAGAAAGTACTCTTTATAGACCGTGACGGAACCCTGATACTGGAGCCGCAGGATGAACAGATCGATAGTCTTGAAAAGCTGGAGTTCTATCCCGGCGTATTCAATGGGCTTGGCCGGATTGCAAGAAGTGGGATCTACGAACTGGTGATCGTCTCCAACCAGGATGGGTTGGGAACTGACAGGTACCCCGAGGAGAATTTCCATGTCCCACAAAGCAATATCATCAGAGCATTCCAAAATGAAGGGATTCATTTCAGCGACGTTCACATTGACCGCTCATTTGCCCACGAGAACAGACCGACAAGGAAGCCAGGGACAGGCCTCCTTCAAAAATATTTCTCACCGGATTATGACCTTGCCGGTTCATTCGTGATCGGCGACCGTCTCACTGACCTTGAACTGGCCAGGAACCTTGGTGCACGAGGTATTCTGCTGGGCAGCAAAAAAGGAAAGGAAGAAGTGAATGCACAGGGCCTTGGAGACTCATGCGCCCTGATCACCAACTCATGGGAAGATATTGCCAATTTGATCCTCAGGAAAATCAGGAAGGTAAGTCACCATAGAAAGACATCTGAAACCGACGTAAACATTAGCTTGAATCTCGATGGTGTAGCCATGTCATCCATACATACAGGCCTTGCATTTTTTGATCACATGCTGGAACAACTGGCCAGGCACGGAAAGTTTGATTTGTCAATCGAAGTAAAAGGCGATTTACACATCGATGAACATCACACGATTGAAGACACCGCTCTTGGATTGGGGGAAGCGGTTAGATTGGCTCTCGGCGACAAAAGGGGCATTGAACGATACGGTTTTTGTCTGCCGATGGATGATGCACTTGCACAGGTGGCAGTTGATTTTGGCGGTCGGCCTTGGCTGGTCTGGGAAGTTGTCTTTCGAAGGGAAAAAATAGGTGACGTTCCCACTGAAATGTTCCATCATTTCTTCAAGTCCTTTTCTGACGCAGCACGCTGTAACCTGAACATCAAGGCAGAAGGACAAAATGAGCATCATAAAATAGAATCCATTTTCAAAGCCTTTGCGCGTGCCATCCGCATGGCCGTCCGATCCGACGGAACTGCATTACTGCCGACCACCAAAGGTGTTATCTGATAATGAAAGTTGCTGTCATCCGATACAATGCAGGAAATATCCGTTCGGTTGCATACGCCCTTGAAAGACTACAGGTTGACTTTGTAATAACCGACCATCCGGAAACAATCCAGTCGGCTGACAAAGTCATATTTCCAGGAGTGGGTGAAGCCAGTAGCACGATGACCTTTCTCCGAAACAAAAAGCTTGATCAGGTCATCAAGGCCCTGAAGCAGCCTACTCTTGGTATTTGCCTTGGCATGCAGCTGCTTTGCAGTCATTCTGAAGAAAATGATACCGGCTGCCTTGGAATCTTTGATGAAACGGTGAAGCGCTTCCCGGCAGGAAACATCAAAATACCTCATATGGGGTGGAACAATCTGCAAAAAGTATCTGGTTGGCTTGATTCCGCACTGGAAGACCAATATGTTTACTTTGTACACAGTTTTTACGTACCCGTGAATCCCCAAACTGTAGCGCAGACCTCCTATGGCATTCCCTTTTCCGCCGCCATGAGGAAGGGAAACTTCTTTGCTGCACAATTCCACCCGGAAAAGTCAGCCGCTGCAGGAATCAAAATACTCCGCTGTTTTCTTCAACAACCTGACTGACATGCGAATTTTCCCCTCCATCGATATTATTGAAGGCAAATGTGTGCGCCTTACACAGGGCGATTTTGGTAAAATGAAGGTGTACCGTGAAAACCCGGTTGAAGTGGCTAAAGAATTTGAGGAGGCCGACCTGGAGTATCTGCATCTTGTCGATCTGGATGGCGCCAAGAAGGGGCATGTGGTTAATTGGAAAGTGATTGAGGCCATTCAGGCAGAAACTGCCCTGAAGGTGGATTTCGGAGGAGGTGTCAAATCCCAGCAGGAAGTAGAGGAACTGCTTGAACTTGGCATTGAACAAATCAATATTGGCAGCCTGGCTGTGCGTGAGCCTGAAACGTTTGTTCGCTGGATGCACGAGTACGGGAGTGAAAACTTTATCCTGAGTGCCGATGTAAAAAATGAAATGATTCAGTTCAGCGGCTGGACACAGGCTTCAGCGATTTCCATCTTTGACCTCGCATCACAATTCGAAAAGGAAGGTCTGGAGTTTCTCACCTGCACGGATATTCATACTGATGGAATGCTTCAAGGTCCGAACTTCGGTCTCTACCGCAAACTGAAAAAGAAATTTCCAAATCTAAAGGTCATTGCGAGTGGTGGCATAAGCTCCGTAGACGATCTCACCGAGCTGACCTACCTCAATCTTCACGGAGCCATTGTGGGGAAGGCTATTTACGAGCAGAAGATCAAATTAGCTGATCTGAAGAAACTACAATAGTTGCGTGCTGACCAAGCGGATCATCCCCTGTCTGGACATCAAGGCCGGTAGAACCGTCAAAGGCATCCACTTTGAAAACCTCCGCGATGCCGGTGACCCGGTCCAACTTGGAGAATATTATGCTTCCCAGGGGGCCGATGAACTGGTATTTCTGGATATCAGTGCCACGCAAGAGGAACGCAAAACCTTTGCCGTGCTCGTGAATGAAATTGCCCGTCATCTAAACATACCCTTTACGGTCGGAGGGGGTATCAGCGAAATGAATGACGTTGCCCCATTGCTGGAAGCCGGTGCAGACAAGATCAGTATCAACTCTGCTGCAGTGAAAGACCCTGCGTTCATCGACAAGCTTACAAAAGAATTCGGATCTCAGTTCATTGTGGTGGCCATCGACGCCAGGAAGATCAATAACCAATGGACCGTTTTCACGCATGGTGGTACACGTGCCACAGAAAAGAAATTATTCAGTTGGGCCAAGGAGTGCCAGAACCGCGGCGCAGGAGAAATATTGTTCACCAGTATGGACCATGATGGCACTAAACAAGGCTTCGCGATTGACCCGCTCGTTAAACTCAACCAACTGCTCAGCATCCCTGTGATCGCATCAGGCGGAGCTGGGCGCATGGAAGATTTTTTGGAAGTATTTGCTATCGGAAAAGCCGACGCTGCGCTTGCCGCGAGCATATTTCACTTTGGCGAAGTCGGCATTCACGAATTGAAGATGTATCTTCAAAAGCACCAAATACCCATTCGCACTTAACACCCCCATGGAACTTAACTTCAAGAAACTGAACGGACTACTGCCATGTGTGGTGCAGGACGTCCAAACCGACAAAGTCCTTATGCTTGGCTTCATGAACGAAGAGGCATGGCAAAGGACGCAGAAAGAAAAACGAATCACCTTTTTCAGCCGCTCCAGGCAGAAGCTATGGACTAAAGGCGAGAGCTCCGGTCACTACCTGGAAATGGTCAATGCCATTGCAGACTGTGATGGTGATACGTTGCTGATTAAGGCGAAACCAAATGGCCCCGTATGCCACACGGGCGCAGATACCTGCTTTCAGGAAAAGAACGAGGTCAATGGACTGGAGTTTCTGGAGGCTATTATTCTTGACCGGAAGAAGAATCCTAAAGAGGGCTCGTACACCAACCACCTGCTGAGCGGCAACGTGAACAAGGTTGCTCAGAAGGTAGGTGAAGAAGCTGTTGAGCTGGTTATTGAAGCAAAGGACAGCGATACAGAACGATTCCTGAATGAAGCAGCCGATTTGATGTATCATTATCTCGTTCTTCTGGCTCACAAAGGTCATACCTTGAAGGAGGTAACCCAGGTGCTGCATCAAAGGCACAAGGCCTGAAGAATTTTGGACCAGCTCGGTCTAAACCTCAAAGAGGTCACCGACCATGTACTTGTAGCCAGAATCGCAGGCAACGGTAACGACAGACTTGCCTGGTCCAAGTTCCTTCGCAAGTGCCACGGCGGCGGCCACATTCATTCCACTCGAAGTACCCGCAAGAATACCCTCTTCGCGCACAAGCCTGCGTGCCATTTCACGCGCTTCTGATTCATCTATTGTGCGGATTTCATCAAAGCTTTCCGAAGATAATAATGGCGGAACTATACCAACGCCAATCCCTTCTATGCGGTGCGAACCTTTTTGCCCGACTGAAAGCAGTGGAGCAGAGGCTGGCTCAAGACCAATAACCCTCACTGAGCCCTGGTTTCTCAGTGCCCTTGACACACCCCCCATCATTCCAGCAGTTCCCACCGCAGCCACAAAAACATCAGGCACACGGCCCAACTGTTCTATGATTTCCGTGCCCATGACTCCGTAGCCCTTAAGGGCATCCTCGTTTGTGAATTGCCGGGTCCAATAGTGGCCTGGCTTGACAGACAATTCTTCTGCAGCTTTCATCATTCTTGGAATGAGGTCTGGCGTGATCTTACCTCCTTCGCTTTGAATCAACCGAAGCTCGGCTCCAAACATCCGAATAGCCTTCAGTTTCTCCCTGGCAAAGGCATCGGATGAGACTACCAGTGATCTGTATCCTTTCGCGGTACAAACAAATGCAAGCGAAGTTCCTGTACTGCCGCCGGTGCATTCCACAACGGTCATGCCTGGCACCAGGTCTTTCCTCCATTCCGCCTCTTCCACAATTGAAAGTGCCATCCTGTCCTTATACGAACCAGTTGGATTGAAGTATTCCAACTTGACGTAGACGTCAGCTGCCTCATTGGGGACGACTGACCTTAATTGAACCAACGGTGTGTTGCCGATGGCCTCAAGCATACTGCTGACACGATTCATGTTGTGGTATAGTTGACTAACTATTCATTCGCTCAAATGCTTTCTTCAGCTCCTCTGGGCCGGCCTGTGCCATGATCTGACTAAAACCAAAAGTAATTTCGTCCCTGCCTTCTGCCAACTGAGTGAACATGGACTGCACAAAGTCGTCAACAGGAGGGAAAGAATCGTGAAGGCCCTTACCACCAAGATCGGTGTTGAGCGCAGGAGGTATAACTTCAATAACCTCAATATTTCTTTCTTTCAATTGTGCACGAAGTGAAATCGTAAACGAATGAAAGAATGCTTTAGACGCTGAATAGACGGGCACCTTTTTCAGGGGAACAAAGGACAGACCGGAAGTCACGTTCATGATAGTTTGAAGCGACTTCACGTCAGCGAACAGATGGCATAAGTGGATGGGCGCCTCTATGTTTATGGCAATTTCTTCCTTGGCTCTCGCAAAGAAATCATTGTCAGTTATCCCCATCCATTGCTGGATCCCGGCATTGTTTATCAATACTGTCAAATCAGGATGATTCTTCCGGGCCCAGTCTCTGAGCTTCCGCCGTTCTTCCTCTTGTACCAGATCACATGGATAATACTCCGCTTCGGGAATTCTGTCGGCTGCTTCCCGAAGAACAGCCTCTCTCCGTCCGCAAAGGATCAGCCTATTTCCTTCACGCGCAAATCTCTCGGCCATCCCCAGACCAATGCCGGTTGCTCCGCCGGTGATCAGAATTTTGTTACCAGACAATTTCATTGCAAAGACTTAAAACTGTATGTCTTCATACTTTCCTCCCACAAAACGTTTGCACGACAATCTGCCTTTGAGGGCGGTCGGCTTCAAGGTCGACTTGCCCATCAGCATTCGCACACACTCCTGTATTCCTTCTGTAATGCTCGGGTGCGGGTGCACGCACTCCGCCAGTTCCTCAATTCCTTTATCCATGGAAATCAGTACGGCTACAGCCTGAATAGCGCTGCTCGCGTGATTACCTACGACTTTCATGCCGAGGATTTTCATTTGTTCATCGTTGGTCACCAACAATTTGATAAATCCTTGCGTGTTGCGTTTGGCAATGGCACGCGGAATCGTACTGTATTCCAGCGTTACCATTTTATAGTCTATGCCCTTCTCCCTTGCCTGGGTCTCATTCAGTCCTACGCCGGCCACTTCAGGGCTAAGGAACATGATGGTACTGATGTTTTCGTACACCAGCTTTCGTTCAGGTTTGCCAAAAATTCTCTCTACTGCATACCTGCCTTCAAGCTCACCGACATTTACAAGTGAAATGTCAGCGGTCAGATCACCTACAGCGTAAATATTGGAGACGTTGGTCTGCGTATCGTTGTTCTCAATGCCCCGCTTACTGATCTGAATCCCCACATTCTCGTCAAACAGATTTTCCAGGTTGGGAATTCGTCCGACCGAAACGAGTGCCTTTTCCACGTTAAATATCTGTCTGCTTCCGTCGGTATATTCAAGTTCGTATTCCACCCTTCCGTTGATTATCCGCATGCTGACCAGCCGGGAATTCCGGTGGATCAGAACTCCATTGTTCTCCATGTTGCGCTCTATGATCTTCACGACGTCCTCATCTTCAAAAGGCAGAATGCGATCACCCTTGTCGATGAGGTTGATTCTTGTCTTGCCAAATCCGCTGAAGATCGTGGCGTATTCGCAACCAATCACCCCGGCTCCCACAATGACCATGCTTTCAGGAAAATCCTTCATTTCCTCAATACCATCACTGGTCATCACAACTTTTTCGTCGATAGGCAGATCAGAAAGGTATCGTGGACGGCTACCCGTGGCAAGAATCACATAGTCTGCCCTGACACATTCCTTCCTGCCATTGTGATCAATTTCCACTTCATTGGGTGTGATCAATCGTGCTGTGCCGGTTCTGTAGTCCAACAGCGGTAAAGACTGCGTTCTCAACTGCTGCATCTGCTCTTCCAATAAACCTTTTCGTTCCTGGACGGCCCGCTGCACTTCCCGTTGCATCTCAGCATAATTCACCGTAGGCGCCTGAATGTTGTAACGATTAAGGTTTCGGCGGAAAGTTGATGCTTCTCTTGAGAGTTCCCACCACGTCTTGGATGAGAGTGCACCGTTGGTCACGCCGGCACCACCCACCCTGTTCTTTTCGACTAACAATGTTCGCTTCTTAAAATCGAGCGATCGCATGGCTGCTGCATAACCGGAAGGCCCGGCACCAATAACCACGAGGTCATACTTTTCCATAGACTAAGACAAATAATTTCAACCGAAGATAAAGGAAGCATTTGAATATTGAGCCCGAAAAGGGCATATTCACCTGCAGAACCCAACTCCAGTCATGATCGAGGTACTCAAACGCTGGGATGCCGAATTGTTTTTTCTAATCAATGACCAACATACCAATGGGCTCGATCCCCTCATGTATTGGCTTTCACAGACAGAGGTGTGGATTCCCCTGTTTTTGTTCCTTATATATCTGATCGTCGTCAACTTCAGGAAGCAGTCGTGGCTTATCATCGGGTTGATCCTGATTACCGTGGCTGCCAGCGATCAAGTCACCAGCGGTCTTATGAAGCCTATCTTTCACCGCTTCAGACCTTCACATGATCCGGCCCTCGAGCCTGTGGTCCACGTAGTATATGATTACCGTGGTGGGCAGTATGGGTTCGCCTCCAGTCATGCCGCCAACACAATGGCCGTAGCAACTTTCTTCTATCTCCTTTTCAGAGACAGGTACCGGAAGATCAAATGGATGTTTCTGTGGACTTTTATCAACTGCTATACAAGAGTCTACCTGGGTGTTCATTTCCCGGGCGATATCCTGGTTGGTGCAGTGATTGGATGGCTATTGGGCTGGGGTGGCTTCGAGGTTCTGCAAATACTCAGATACCGCCAGAAGACAGCCTCAGGTACCTGATCCTTATTTCCCGAATAACTTGCCCAGAATATTGCCGATTGCTCCTTTGGGCGCTGAATTGAGCATCCCGGATATATCAAGGGCCGGATTACCCGACATCCTCCGCATCATGTGCTGCAAATCAAACTCAATATCCTTGGGATCATTGGTCTTCGAGACTACCTGACTTATGACGGTTGGGACGATTGACTCTGCGATGGATCGGGTAACTTGCGGGGACAAATTAAACTTGGCTGCAAGACTGCCCGCTACATTCTCAATCATAGGATTCACAAGGGGATGCTGTGCTATCCCTCTTGCAGAAGCTGACTGAAAAAGGTGAATAACCTGCTGAATATTCCCAGCCGCAACCTGCCCTTGAAGCGAGGAAAAGATCTGATGGGCTACATCCTTAATGGCAGGATGGTTGAATTGATTTGGGATGGCCTGATTGCTGACAATTGCCTTGTCAGCATTCTCTTCGACGATTTTTAGAAATTGGTCAAGCATACCTCAAAGTAGTAATTCCCTCGGGTTTCTTTCAGGCAGAAACAGTTAAAATATTACACGGGCACTATTTGCTGGTCAACCTGCCTGCTGCATTACCAACAGCCGTTTGACATATTTTCCAATTATGTCGAATTCCAGGTTCACCGTGTCCCCAGCCTTCAGCGCATGAAAATTCGTGTGTTGATATGTATAGGGTATAATGGCAACCATGAAACTATTCAAGGCCGATCCAAAACAAGTGAGGCTTACTCCATTGACGGCAATGGACCCCTTCTCGACAGTGATATTGCCAGGTCGCGCGTCATATTCGAAATCAAAAAGCCAGCTGCCTCCCTCATCCCTGATCGAACGGACCGTTGCCACCTGGTCCACATGACCCTGTACAATGTGGCCATCAAAGCGACCATTGTTCACCATGCATCTTTCCAGATTCACCAAGCTTCCAATTTCAAGCTTGCCAAGGTTGGATCGCTGCAAGGTTTCTTTCACAGCGGTGACCCAGTGTCCCCCACCTTCACAACGCGTGACGGTAAGGCATACACCGTTATGCGACACGCTCTGGTCAGGCTTCAGTTCCCTGCTTATCCTGCTCGTAAAGTAGAAATGACGGTTGGTACCTTCCTCGTCAATCTTCTCCAGTTTGCCAAGGTCTTCGATAATTCCTGTGAACATAGTGTGCTTTGAAACAAAATTAGCCAATGACTGCATCATCATTGGCTAATCCTGGCTACAATTATGAGGTCTACTTTTTTTCCTTCTCTTTTTCAGCCAGTTTACTCAGTGCATCCTTCTGATCCTGTCTCAGCGTTGGGTATTGTATACCCAACTGCTCCAGGTAGGTCTTGTACTTGGCCGGATTGTAATAGAACGGCTTCAGCTTTGGGGCGTATTCCGTCATTATCTTCTGATTCAGATAGATGGCTGGATTATCCTTTTCCCCAATCAATGGGGTGTACTTTTGATCTTTGGTCTGCTCTGTCCTGTAATATTCCCATGCATTCTTGAGAATCTCAGGCTTAAGAAAGAGATCAAGCAAAGTCATCACTTCTGCCTTTGCCCCGTATACAATGCCTTTGTGGGCAATGGGTGTTGCCATCGAAATCGCATTGCTCCAGTGGTGGCCTGGCAGTCCGGGAATGTTTGAAGGGTACCGAAGGACAACAGTCGGAAGGGACCAGCTGATATCTGCGATGTCATCAGAGCCTCCTCCCATCGCCATGAGTTGGCGCCCCATCACGTTAACCGGACCTGTCGGGGCTGGCATTCCAAGTGTATCCAGCTTGGTTGCAAGTCCATCAATTTTGGGCGCCTTCATTTCGATCTGGGTGGCCTTTGCCAGCATCTGATCCTCTGCCGACCAACTGGGCAACCCGACCTTTTTTATGTTCTGATACATGGCTTCTGCAATCGGCTTGTTGAAGTGTCCAGGCCAGGCCGAACCAAGTATTTCATAGGTAAACTTGGTATCGGTCATCAGCGAAGCACCTTCTGCCATCTTTACTCCGATATCAAACAGATTCTTGATAGCCGGGTACGTTCTTTCCCTGAAATAATACCAGACTGAAGCTTTGCTTGGCACGACATTGGGCTGATCACCCCCGTCCGGAATCACATAATGGGATCTCTGGGTAAGTTCAAGGTGTTCACGCCGGAAATTCCAACCCACATTCATGAGTTCCACAGCGTCCAATGCACTGCGACCGCGCCAGGGAGCACCGGCAGCATGAGCTGCCGATCCTTCAAAAGTAAACTTTACTGAAACCAGTCCATTGTTGCCACCATCCCCATATGACACGCCCAGGTTGTTAGCCACGTGAGTGAAAATACAGGCATCTACGTCCTTGAAATAACCTGCTCGAACATAATATGCTTTGGTACCAACCAACTCTTCCGCAACGCCGGGCCACAGCATGAGTGTCCCGGACATCTTCTCTTTTTCCATGATCTTCTTCATAGCCAGTGCTGAAATAATATTAAGCGCCTGACCAGAATTATGGCCTTCTCCGTGTCCGGGAGCTCCGTCAACAATCGGATCGTGATATGCTACTCCGGGTTTTTGAGAAGCCTTGGGGATGCAGTCCACATCAGAACCCAATGCGATCAGGGGCTTACCACTGCCCCACGTGGCGATCCACGCCGTGGGCACACCTGCAATGCCGCGCTGGATTTTAAAACCATTCTTCTCCAGGAGAGTTGTCAGGTAATTAAAGGTTTCGATCTCCTGAAAACCCAGCTCGGAGAAGCTGAACAGCATGTCGTTAATCTGTTGACCCAGTACTGCATTTTTCTCCACTTCCTGGGCGGCATCGGCTTTCAATTTCTCAATTTGCTGCAATTCCGATTGAGCCATCAGGCTCCACGAAAGCAGACAGGCAATCATGAGTAGCACATTTTTCTTCATAGTATGGGATTAAGGTACCGTACAAGATAACCAGCCCCCGCGCATCCCCAAAAAGCCAGATTACACGAATGGTAAGTGTCGGCCCGCTGGAGTACAAAAAGCAAGAAGGCCAATGACCGGCTTGGGCATTGGCCTTCTTTTGTGTTACTACATTGTCACTTCTTCTCTTTTTCGGCCAATTTATTCAAAGCATCTTTCTGATCAGGTCGTATGGTCGGATACTGGATGCCAAGTTGTTCAAGGTAAGTCTTGTATTTGGCCGGGTTGTAATAGAATGGCTTCAACTTGGGGGCATACTCCGTCATGATCTTTTGATTCAGGAAAATGGCGGGATTATCCTTTTCCCCGATCAGTGGAATGTACTTCTGATCTTTGGTTTGTTCAGTCCGGTAATACTCCCATGCATTCTTGAGCAGCTCAGGTTTCAACAGCATGTCCAGTAATGTCATCACCTCTGTTTTGGCTCCGTACACAATACCTTTGTGTGCTATGGGCGTGGCCATTGATATTGCATTGCTCCAGTGATGACCAGGAAGACCAGGAATATTGGAAGGGTAGCGCAAAACCACGGTTGGAACTGTCCAACTGATATCCGCAATATCATCAGATCCACCACCCATAGACATAAGTTGACGCCCCATTACATTGACTGGTCCTGTCGGCGCCGGCATACCAAGTGTGTCCAGTTTGGAGGCCAATCCTGTGATCTTAGGCGCCTTCATCTCCAATTGGGTTGCGCGGGCGAGTATCTGATCTTCCTGCGACCACACAGGCAGTCCAACCTTTTTGATGTTCTGGTACATGGCCTCCGCCATAGGCCTGTTGAAGTGTCCGGGCCAAGCGGATCCCAGAATTTCGTAGGTAAACTTGGTGTCTGTCATCAATGCCGCTCCCTCTGCCATTTTCATTCCGATATCAAAGAGGTTCTTGATGCCAGGGTATGTTCTTTCCCGGAAATAATACCAGACTGAAGCTTTGCTGGGCACAACATTCGGCTGGTCACCGCCATCAGGAATAACATAGTGCGACCTCTGGGTGAGTTCGAGGTGCTCTCTGCGGAAGTTCCATCCGACGTTCATCAACTCCACGGCGTCCAGTGCACTCCTGCCTCTCCATGGAGCACCAGCAGCATGAGCAGCAGAACCTTCAAAGGTGAACTTTACAGAAACCAATCCATTATAACCATCATCGCCGAATGACACACCCATATTATCATCGACGTGTGTGAATATGCAGGCATCAACATTTTTGAATATTCCTGCCCTCACATAATAAGCTTTGGTTCCCAGCTGCTCCTCGGCGACACCCGGCCACAAAATAAGGGTTCCCTGAAGTTTGTCGCGCTCCATGATCTTCTTCATGGCAAGAGCCGATATAATATTGACAGCCTGGCCGGAGTTGTGACCCTCTCCGTGTCCTGG
This sequence comes from Cyclobacteriaceae bacterium, assembly GCA_039810905.1. GTDB lineage: Bacteria > Bacteroidota > Bacteroidia > Cytophagales > Cyclobacteriaceae > ELB16-189. Next base: position 34,389 of record JBDHXU010000006.1, read on the forward strand.
TGCCCCCTCCACTATGGGGTCGTGATAAGCGACGCCAGGCTTTTGGGATGCTTTTGGAATACAGTCCACATCAGAGCCCAGTGCAATTACCGGCTTACCATTGCCCCACGTGGCAGTCCATGCAGTAGGTATGCCGGCAATCCCCCGCTGTATTTTGAATCCATTCTTTTCCAGTAAGGAAGTCAGGTAGGCAGACGTCTCAACTTCCTGAAAACCAAGTTCCGCGAAGCTGAAGAGCATGTCATTGATCTGTTGCCCAAGGACCGCATTCTTTTCGACTTCCTGGACGGCCTCATTTTTCAGCTTTTCAACCTGCTGCAGTTCGGTCTGAGCCCGGAGATTGATAAACAGTAATCCGGCAAGGACCACAAGTACAGTCTTTTTCATATCATAGTTAGGATTAGGTATTGCGCAAGATAAACGATTAACTTTTCATCATGGACTTTGGGAAGGCCGCACCTGATGAATTGGGTAAAATAGACTTTACCTTACCGGCGGATCATCCCCGTACTGCCAAAATTCTGGGAAAAGCCAAAACAGCGGAAACTGCATTTTATGTAGGTTGTGCCAAGTGGGGGCGCAAGGAATGGATTGGAAGTGTTTACCCCAAGGACACTCCAGAAGCTGAGTTTCTTACTGAATACACCAAAAAGTTTAATTGCGTCGAGCTTAATGCCACTTTCTACAAACTTCCTTCTGTGAGGCAGGTGACCGAGTGGCGAGAAAAAGCGTTACCAGGCTTCAAGTTCTGTCCAAAAGTAAACGACAAGATCACGCACATTAAACGCTTGAAAGATGCAGGTGAATATACTGATGTCTTCATCAAGGGTGTGCGTGCATTTGGCGATCACCTGGGACCCTCATTGCTGCAGTTGCCTCCAAATTATCCGCCAAAGAATTTCGAAACCCTGAAGGAATATCTGCAAACCTGGCCTGGAGACATTCCTGTTTCTGTTGAATTCCGAAACCCGAAGTGGTTCGAAAATAAAGCATCTGATGAAGTGTTCTCCATGCTCGAAGAAGTGTCGCGAGGCGCCGCGATTACCGATGCTGCAGGCAGAAGAGACGCCCTGCATATGAGACTGACTACACCTGTTGCCTTCATCCGTTTCGTTGGGAATGGTCTCCATCCTACTGATTATCCCCGCCTTGATCAATGGGCACAGCGCATCCAATTATGGCAATCACAAGGTCTGCAGCAACTGTATTTCTTCATCCATCAGGACGACGAAACGCATTCACCAACTTTGTGCAAATATTTAATGGAGCAGATTAACTTCCACTGCCGAGCCAACTTGCAAATACCTGCACTTACGGTTTCAGCTTAGAGGCATCCACATCCTGACCCATGCGACAACTGACCACCCTATTCACGCTTCTCGCTTCCATCGCACTTCAAGCTCAAATTCCGTTTACCATTTCAGAAGACTTCACATCCAATCACTATGGATGGTACGAAGGCGAGAGCAATGGCGGTAATGCACACATTGCGGACGGCAAAATGCGCATCCATTTTCCGTCCAGCGGATGGGTGATCGGGATCAGCCCCTATGTTGATCCCAACAGGGACTTCATCATGCAGTGCTCATTTCGGCAGACTGCCGGACCTAATGATTACGGTATTGGTCTGGTTTGGGGATATAACCGAAAGGCGGGCGAATACAACTACTTCATGTTCAGCAGTAACGGGTACTTCAATGTATCGCCAGGCAGTTCACAACGCACTGCTAGTCCGCCGAAACAAGGAATACACGAATGGATTCAAAGCGATGCGGTAAGGGCCATTGGCCAAACCAACATTTTGAAAATTGAAAAGAAAGGGATAACGATAACCTACTTCCTGAATGGGCTAAAGGTATCATCAACTGAAGTCTTTAACTGGACAGGCAAAGAAATCGGAATTACGGCTGATGCCGGAATGGATGTGGAGTTTGACGACTTCTCGTTCGCCCAGGAAGGTCTGAAGATCAATCTGCCGCCCAACCTGGCATCTGGTCAAAGAAAGGAAAACATGGGACCCAACATAAATACCGAAGCAGACGATCTCATCCCAAGGATATCCGCAGATGGCAAGTCCATTTATTTCGGTAGGGAGAACTACACTGGAAATATAGCAGGCGTTGATGACGGCGAGGACTTTTATGTTTCACATTGGGACGGGACGCAATGGGGACCGGCGCAAAACATGGGAGAACCAGTCAACTCACGAGATGTAGACAATATCTTGTCTGTGAGTACCGACGAGAATACACTCTTGTTTGTCTACGACAGCAAGTTCTGGTCCAGGTCACGCAAAGGCAACGGCTGGGGTGAGCCTCGCGAAATTGGCATCAGCTATGAGAATGTTGCCAAACATTTTGAGGCCTGCCTCTCCCCTGACGGCAAGACCATTTTGCTCACGATACAGAACAAGAACAATGTGTTATTCAATCCGGACATTGAGGAGAAGGACATTTATTATTCCCTGCAGGATGAAAATGGCAACTGGAGCGTGCCTGTTAATTGTGGCCAATCACTTAACACACCTGGCAATGAAGTGGGTCCTTTCCTTGCTGCCGACGGCCGGACCCTTTACTTCTCAACCAATGGTCGACCAGGGTATGGAGGGAACGACATTTACATGAGCAAACGCATCGGCGCCGGATGGACCCAGTGGTCTGAGCCTGTCAATCTCGGCCCTGAAATCAATACACCGGGGTTCGACGCTTATTATGTAGTCCCTGCGTCCGGTGACTACGCCTACATGGCCTCAAACCAGGGTGGACTTGGCGGCACGGACATTGTGAGAATCAAGATTGCCAAAGAGATCAAACCGGATCCAGTGGTTCTTGTTCATGGACGAGTGCTCGATGCCAAGTCCGGGAAAGCCATTCAAGGCGACGTGCTAATTGACAATCTAGCCCTCCGAAAAGAAGTGGGTGAAGCAACCTCTGATCCGGCGTCCGGAGAATTCACCATCGTGCTGCCGTACGGATATAATTATGGATTCAGGGCTGCGGCCCCCGGATATCTTTCTGTGAATGAAAATCTTGACCTCACTTCAATCTCGTCTTACACTGAAGTCCGGAAGGATTTGCTATTGGTACCTATTCGCGCCGGTGAGGTCATCCAACTAAACAATGTGTTCTTTGAACAGGGCAAACCTGCGTTGAAGCCGGAATCATATGTTGAATTGAATCGCCTGGTGCAAATCATGAAGGATAACCCCAACATGGAAATTGAATTGAGTGGGCATACCGATAATATTGGTAATCCCATACGATTGACCGCCTTATCCCAGGATCGAGTCGGCGCTGTAAAGAAATACATGGTTGATCAGGGGATTGCCGGCAGCCGGATAACCGGGCGCGGTTACGGTTCAAGCAGACCTGTTGAAAAGAATGATACCGAAGAACACCGGCGTATGAACCGCAGGGTGGAATTCAAAATAGTCAGGAATTGATCATCCGCCCTGGTGCGTGTCAGGCCCGGTTATATTTATTAGTTTCGCCGTCGAATTACATCCATGAAGCTTTACGAACAATATCCTGTAAGCCTTTCCAACTCCCTTTCGGGAAAAAAAGAACTCTTCAAACCCATTATTCCCGGTTTTGTGGGGATGTATGTATGCGGCCCCACAGTGTACAACAACGTGCACCTGGGCAACACAAGAACTTTCCTCACTTTCGACATCGTCTCCCGCTATTTCAGATTTCTGGGCTACAAGGTCCGCTACGTCAGGAATATCACCGACGTAGGGCACCTCGAAAATGATGATGATCAGGGTGAAGACAAGATTGGCAAGAAGGCCCGGCTCGAGCAACTGGAGCCAATGGAAGTTGTCAAGAAGTACACGGAGGATTTTCACACCGTAATGAGGCAATTCAACATCCTGCCACCCAGCATTGAGCCCACTGCTACGGGGCACATTGTCGAACAGATAGAGATTACGAAAAAACTGCTCGATCTGGGGCTGGCCTATGAAGTGAATGGATCGGTTTATTTCGATGTAAAGAAATACCATCAGTTCCATTCATATGGAATCTTGTCAGGAAGGAACATAGAAGAGCTAATGGAGAGTGGTCGCGATCTTGACAGCCAGGATGAAAAAAGAGACAAGATCGATTTCGCTCTTTGGAAAAAAGCTTCACCATCCCATATCATGAGATGGCCCTCACCCTGGGGTGAGGGATTCCCCGGATGGCATATCGAGTGCACTGTCATGAGCACCAAATATCTGGGTGAACAATTCGATATCCACGGTGGAGGGATGGATCTCAAGTTCCCCCATCATGAATGTGAGATTGCACAGGGTACCGCTGCCAGTGGAAAGGCTCCGGTTCATTACTGGATTCACTCGAACATGCTTACCGTCAATGGCCAGAAGATGAGTAAGTCACTCGGCAACTCCTTCCTGCCCTCCGAATTGTTCTCCGGCAATCACCCCATGCTGCAACGCGGTTACACGCCGATGGCAGTACGGTTCTTTATGCTTCAGTCGCATTACTCCAGCACACTTGATTTTTCCAATGAGGCACTTCAAGCTGCAGAGAAGGGCTACAAAAAACTAAGTTCGGCCCTTAAGACATTGAGGGAACTTTCACATCCGGGAACTTCAAAGGCAGATCCCGTTGTCAATGAAAGCCTGCTATCTCTCGTTCAAACCTGTTACAAGGAAATGAGCGACGACTTCAATACAGCCAAGACGCTGGCCGTACTTTTTGAGATGGCTTCAAGAATCAATGACATGAAATCGGGCAACCTGCCGCTGGCCAGCCTGGAGGCAGAAAATTTCACGTCATTCGCCAAGGCTTACACAGGGTTTATGGAGGACGTTCTCGGACTGAAAGAGGAATCGGGTTCAGACGAGTCGTTGCTCGATGGAACTATCAGCGTACTGATCGGGTTACGTAAGAAAGCCAGGACAGACAGGAATTTTGCCCTCTCCGATAAGATTCGAGACGATTTGAAGTCGATCGGCATCCAGCTGAAGGACGGGAAGGACGGTGAAATCACCTGGTCTGCCGAATAACAGCATTGCATCTTTGCTAAAGAAACTCTTCATACTTCCCATCAGGCTGTATCAGCTTATGCTCTCACCGATGCTCGGTGCTCATTGCAGGCACACTCCCAGTTGTTCGCAATACGCCATTGAGGCCATCCGGGAATGGGGCGTGTTAAAAGGGATAACGTTAGGCGCAAAAAGAATAGCGCGATGCCATCCCTGGGGTACCAGCGGCTACGACCCTGTTCCCAAAAAGGAAAAATAGAAGCCGCTCCCGGTTTTTTACTTTTCGATTTGTATAAATAAAATCTACATTTAGAATTCACGGAAGAATCCGTGGTTCTCAGATGAATGATTTTGAAATTAAGAAGGTGCAGAAGGACTATGACGTCTGCATTGTAGGATCGGGTGCAGGCGGCGGGATGGCAGCCTACATGCTCGCAACAGCCGGTGTTAAAGTGGCACTCCTCGAAGCGGGTCCTCTGTATGATCCGGCCAAAAACGTAACTCAACTCAAGTGGCCGTGGGAATCACCACGCCGCGGAGCAGGCAATCACCGCCCTTTTGGTGATTTTGATGCAGCCTACGGTGGTTGGGAGATTGAAGGTGAACCCTATACGCACAAAGGTGGTACTCAGTTCGACTGGTTCCGTTCGCGAATGCTGGGCGGGCGCACCAATCACTGGGGCAGAATATCCCTGCGGTTCGGCCCGAAAGACTTTAAAAGGAAAAGTATCGACGGTCTCGGTGATGATTGGCCTATCAGTTATGATGATGTGGCTCCCTATTATGACCGGGTGGATAAACTTATTGGAATTTTCGGATCGAAAGAGAACTTGCCCAACGAACCGGATGGCCACTTTCTGCCTCCACCTAAACCCCGGTTGCATGAACTGTTCCTGAAAGATGCAGCAACCTCCCTCGGAATTCCCGTAATACCCTCCAGGCTTTCTATTCTTACCCGTCCCCTGCCGGATAACAAGGAACGAGGAGCTTGTTTTTTCTGCTCGCAATGCAACCGCGGATGTACTGTATATGGTGACTTTTCGTCATCCTCTGTCCTGATCAAGCCGGCACTGAAATCAGGCAACATCGATGTCATTCCCAATGCGATGGCGCGGGAAGTACTTACCAATGAGGAGGGCTCAGCTACCGGTGTATCTTATGTAGACAAGAATGATCTGCAGGAGTACCAGGTCAAAGCCAGGGTTGTGGTGCTTGCCGCCAGTGCCTGCGAGTCGGCACGACTGCTTCTCAATTCAAAGTCCAAGCAGCATCCAGCTGGACTGGCCAACGCCAGCGGCGTAGTAGGCAAATACCTGCACGACTCAACTGGCGTAGGTATGGGCGGCGTCTTGCCAAAGTTATTTGGCAGGAAACGCTACAACGAAGACGGAGTTGGAGGCATGCATGTTTATACACCCTGGTGGCTTGACAATAAAAAACTTGATTTTCCCCGTGGCTACCACATTGAATATTGGGGCGGCATGGGAATGCCAGGCTACGGATTCGGATCCGGCATACAGGGACTCAACGGGAAATATCCAGGTCGCAACGGCGAGAAGAAAGATGCCGGCGGATACGGCGCCTCACTTAAGGATGACTACCGTTACTACTATGGCGCGACTTTCGGGATGGCAGGCCGCGGCGAGGCCATTGCGCGTGAGGACAACTATTGCGAAATCGACCCAGGTACTGTCGATAAATATGGCATCCCTGTGCTGAGGTTCCACTATAAGTGGAGCGATTATGAAATCAATCAGGCACGCCACATGCAGGAGACCTTTAAGGAGATCATCCATAAAGTGGGAGGTGAAATAACCTGGGGCGTTCAGGGGAAAGAAACCAACTATGGGTTGGAAGCACCGGGAAGAATTATTCATGAAGTCGGGACGGTGAGAATGGGTAACGATCCCAGTCGGTCGGCACTTAACAAGTACAACCAGGCACACGACTGCAAGAACCTATTCGTGGTTGACGGTGGTCCTTTTGTTTCTCAGGCCGACAAGAATCCAACCTGGACCATCCTGGCGTTGTCCATGCGCACGTCCGAGTTCATTATGGAAGAATTGAAGAAACAGAACCTCTGATCTAATCCTTAACCATGGATAGAAGAAAATATCTCAAATCCCTCGCTGTAGGCACTATCGGTGCCGGTGCGTTGATTTCATGCTGTCCTGACCAGACCAAAAAAGAAGAAGACAAGTCAGTCATTCCCGACGAAGGAGCCGGTCCTAATCGGCAACCCGATGAGATCGAACACTTCAGAAAGATTTCTGCGGAAAAGTTCTTCACAGATCATGAGCTGAAGACGATTACGATTTTGTCTGACATAATCATTCCGCAAGATGAAGTTTCCGGAAGTGCAAGCCAGGCAGGGGTTCCTGCATTCATTGAGTTTATTGCCAAGGACATGCCACGGCATCAGATACCCTTGAGAGGCGGGCTGCGATGGCTCGATGTCCAATGCCTCAAATTACACGGTGCCCCTTTTGCTGACTGCAGCGCGCAACAGCAGATTTCTATGGTGGATGAAATTGCTTACCCTGAAAAAGTCAAACCAGGCATGGAACAGGGAGTCGCTTTCTTCAACCTCATGCGTGACCTTACTGCTGCAGGCTTCTTCACCAGTCAAATTGGAATCAAAGATCTGGGTTATGCCGGGAACCAGCCTAATCAATGGGATGGGGTTCCGCAGGACGTTCTGGATCAATACGGTGTGAACTATGACGAGCGCACCCTCAAGGAGTCAGTTAAATTTGATTAATCAACCACTATCATTTTTTGCCATTAGCTATGAAAGACCAGCATTCAAAAGAATTCACAAGACGCAATTTTCTGAAGACCCTGGGCCTGGCATCTGCGGGTCTTACCATTGTTCCACGCCATGTGTTAGGGGGTAAGGGATACATTGCACCGAGCGACAGAATTGTAGTCGCTGGGATCGGCGCAGGTGGAAAAGGAGAAAGTGACATTGCAAACTTCGCCAAGAGCGGCAAAGCAGAGATCGGCTTCCTCTGTGACGTGGATGACAAACGGGCAGCCAGGACCGTAGCCAATTTCCCCAAAGCAGTCTATTACAAAGACTATCGGGTCATGCTGGAAAAAGAGGCAAAAAACATTGATGCCGTCAGCGTGTCCACGCCCGATCACATGCATGCGGTTCAGGCCATGGCCGCCATGCAATTAGGGAAGCATGTCTATGTACAAAAACCGTTGACCCACGATGTCTATGAGGCGCGCGCATTGACGGAGGCCGCAAAAAAATATAAGGTCGTCACCCAGATGGGCAACCAGGGCGCTTCAGGTGACGGTGTTCGGCAACTTGTGGACTGGTACAAAGCCGGACTTATCGGAGATGTGCACACAGTTTATTGCTGGACCGACCGCCCAGTGTGGCCACAGGGTATTCCCTGGCCTGCCACAAAAGCAACCGTTCCTTCCACCCTGGATTGGGATCTGTGGTTGGGAACTGCACCATTCAAAGATTACGTTGAGAAACTAGTTCCGTTCAACTGGAGAGGCTGGTGGGACTATGGCACAGGCGCCCTGGGCGACATGGGATGCCATATTATTGAGCCGCCTTTCCGTGTACTCGGGCTGCAGTATCCATCCGATGTGACCGCAAGCGTAGGCAGTGTGTTTGTTGATGAATTCAAGCGGGGCTATTTCCCGGAAAGCGGCCCTCCCTCCTCTTACATCATCTTTACCTTCCCGGGACGAGACGGAAAGCCACCGGTGAAGTTGCACTGGATGGATGGAGGTATCCAACCCGAGAGACCGGAAGAACTCGGACCCAATGAAAGAATGGGTGACGGAGGAAATGGGGCTGTGTTCATTGGAACCAAGGGTAAAATGATGTGCGGCACCTATGGCATGTATCCGCAACTGTTACCCACCAGCAGAACCAAAGACGCCAAGGTTCCTGAGACCATTAAGAGAGTTCAGGGCAGTGCTGAAGGACATTATGCGCAATGGGTGGAAGCCTGTATCGCCGGTTATGGTAAAATGGAAGTTAGTTCGCCATTTGACACCGCAGGTCCGCTTACAGAAACCATCCTGATGGGCAATCTGGCCATTCGCAGTTATGATTACCGGACACCAAGGCCCGGTAGCCAGACGGCGTTTGACTACCCCGGACGCGGTATCAAGCTCTTGTGGGATGGCAATAACATGAAAGTGACCAACTTTGATCCGGCCAACCAGTTTGTGAAAAGGGAGTACCGCTCACCCTACAAACTCTAGAAAATTACATGGCATCAGATGTCAAGGTGCTGAAAGAAGAAATTCTTTCAGACAGCTGGTATACACTTAAGAAGTATACCATTGAAATGACAAAGCATGATGGCTCACGAATTCAACTTGTCCGTGAAGCCTATGATCGGGGAAACGGAGCCGTCATACTACTCTACAATCGAAACAGGGGAAGTGTCATCCTTACACGGCAGTTTCGCCTCCCCACCTTCCTGAATGGCAACAAAGACGGAATGCTGATTGAAGCCTGTGCCGGTTTGCTAGACAATGAACACCCGGAAGATGCCATCGTACGGGAAACACAGGAAGAGACAGGATTCAGGATCAAAGAAGTCAAAAGGGTGATGGAAGTTTACATGTCACCGGGTTCAGTTACCGAATTGCTATACTTCTTTGTTGCTCAATATGAACCGGCCGAAAAAACAGATGAGGGCGGCGGTGTGGACGGTGAAGACATAGAAGTGCTGGAACTCCCCTTCGCCAAAACATTGGACATGATCAAGAGCGGCGAGATCAAAGATGCTAAAACAATCATGCTGCTGTACCACGCTGCAGTCCAAAAGCTATTGAGCTAGCAGACGGTAGACGGTTGTCAGTCACTCCAGACGTGCACACGATAAACCCCTTCTGGAGAGAAATTTCAATGATTTTAATGTCATCCATGCAGCGTTTATGCTACGCGCATGCTAGGCTTATGCTACGCTCAAGCTACGCGCACGCTTGGTTCACGCTTGGTTCACGCTTGGTTTACGCTTGGTTCATGCTAGGGTTACGCTAGGGTTACGCTAGGGTTACGCTAGGGTTACGCTAGGGTTACGCTAGGGTTACGCTAGGGTCACGCTAGGGTCACGCTACGTTATGCTACAATTTCGCTGGAAATGAGGGTGGGTTTATAATGGGGTAAGCCAGGCTCTACCTTTAAATGGGGGAGGGAGGGTTGAATGTTGAATGTTGAAGTATCTCGAGGCACCAGTCCCCATGGGAACAAATCGCCAAATCAACAAATCACCAGATCGACAAATGGTCTGAATATCAATGTTGAATGTCCAATGTTGAAGTATCCCGAAGCGCCTTTCCCTGGAGGATCAAATCGCCAGATCGACACGACGGTGGACCGTGGTCAGTCACGGACAATAGTCTACTGTCAACGGTCGACTGCACGGAGGCAAATGGTGACTTCTAAGGTTATAATTAAAGCTGTTTAACTTTGGTACGCCTTACTGAAAGTCTCGTACGGTCTTTTCGGATGATTCGTTTAACTGTCTCAGATGGCCGGTCCATTCACTGGGGTTTACTTCAGAAGCCGGTGGTACGTATCCGGCACATCGCTTGCATATTCTGGATGATCGTCAATTTTCAGGCCCCGTCTTTTGCACAGGTTTCAGATTCCGTTTCCATTCTTAGCTGGAATATTCAAATGCTGCCTGGTTGGGTCAAAAGCAATGGCAAAATGAAACGCGCGCAGGCTATTTCCAACAAATTAAACCAGGCTTCATTTGATATAGTGGTCTTCCAGGAACTGTTTCATCGCCGGTCAAGAAATCTCATCGCACGCAACCTGGCTGCTCAATATCCTTATCACACCGATATCCTCAACAGGAAAAGCATTGCATTGAAAACCAACGGTGGAGTAATGATCTTCAGTCGCTTTCCGATCACTCAGGTAAAAGAGATAAGGTACAAGGCCCGCAAGGGATATGATCGTATGGCAAGAAAAGGCGCGATGCTCGCTGAGATTGATGTGAATGGAAAATCTCTTCAGATTGCCGGCACGCATCTCCAGGCCTTTGGAACCGATGAGATTCTGTTTGCTCAGTACCAGCAGCTTGCCAATGAATTGCTGGCCCCAAACCACAAGGCAGGAGTCCCCCAGTTGATCTGCGGAGACTTCAATACTTTAAAATCCCTTCCGGCGTCCACTTCATTGAATGTGTCGCAGAATTCTCTGACAACCATGCCTCGTTATGAGAAAATGATTTCAACATTGCAGGCCTCTGACGGTGAGTTGGACGGCGAACAGCAGTATACGATGGATCGCCCTTTCAACGACTTATGCAAAAAGCGAAAAGAATTCCGTTTGCTGCTGGATTATATCCTGCTCCGGTCCAACGGGTCAACACAACTCCAGGTGACGCGAAAGGTGACCATCATGAGGGCTCCATGGCATCCTGAGCATCAGGACCTGTCTGATCATTTCGGTTTGCAGGGTACATTGACTGGACTGTGGGGCACCGAGTCTTCGATAACAGGTCAGCAGGAATAAATCAAAAGTTGTTGAGACCGCTGCTACTGGTTTTCAAAAACACGATATTTGTGGGATTAGCCAACGAGAGGTGCTGAAGATCGATTCCCACACGCATATTTTGCCCAAAAAAATGCCCAATTGGGCAGAGAAATTTGGCTATGAAGGTTTCATTTACCTCCAGCATCATAAGAAAGGTTATGCAAAAATGATGAGGGGTAACCAATTTTTCCGTGAAATACAGGAGAATTGCTGGAATGTGGAATTGCGTATCCGCGAGTATGAACAATTCAAGACACAGGTACAGGTGGTGTGCACTGTTCCTGTAATGTTCTCGTACTGGGCCAAGCCACTTGATGCACTTGATATTGCCCGCTACTTGAATGATCACATCGCGAAGCTTGTGATCCGGTATCCCAAAAACTATGTCGGTCTCGGTACCGTGCCGATGCAGGACACCGAGTTGGCAGTACAGGAAGTGAAGCGATGCAAAAAAATTGGGCTAAGGGGGATTCAGATAGGGTCCAATATCAATGATGACAACCTCAATGAAGACCGCTTTTTTCCAGTTTTCGAGGCCTGTGAAAAGGAAGACCTGGCGGTTCTGGTACATCCCTGGAATATGATGGGTGAAAAAAACATGTCACGCTACTGGTTGCCCTGGCTGGTCGGCATGCCTGCCGAAACATCAAGGGCCATGTGCTCTATGATTTTTGGGGGAATTTTTGAACGCCTCCCCAAACTCAGGGTGAATTTTGCGCACGCGGGTGGATCGTTCCTTCCAACAATAGGCAGGATACAACACGGCTTTGATTGCAGGCCAGATCTGGTTGCCATTGACAATCCGATCCCGCCCCGCAACTATCTTGGAAAGTTCTGGGTCGACAGTATTACACATGATTCAGTGATTCTGGATTACGTTCTCCGCCTGGTAGGGCCAACACGTGTAACACTCGGCTCTGACTACCCATTTCCGTTGGGAGATTTGGAGATTGGCAGGTTTATTGAAGAATCTTCTCTGTCAGCAAAAGTCAAAGCAGATATCTTTGCCAATGCTGCATTGGAGTGGCTCAACCTCCCCAAAAATTACTTTCAATGACAAGGGTATTCTTCATAATGTTAATAGCGTTAACCGCCGTGGAAGTCAATGCCCAGGAAGCGGAAAGAGAAAAAATAAGGACAATTGAACTTCAAAAAGAACAGGAAAAGTCCCGATACGTTCGCCAACAACTGGACTCCGGGATATACTTCATGAACCAGGAGAAATACGAACTGGCAGACACTAAATTAAGGTATGCTCTCAGCAACCTCAAGAGCATTCCCTCAGACCTGGCATTCTATTTCGGAAAGAATTCTTACTTCCTTGGCAAATACAAACAAAGTGTCGATTGGCTTACCAAGTATATCCAATTGAAGGGCACGGCAGGCCAGTTTTCGACTGAAGCAGCCCAATGGCTGAAAATGGCTGAAAAAGAACTTGTGGCTGAACACGCATCTCAAAGTCAAAATGCTGTAGAGGTCCTATCCCGCGACTATATCATAGATTGTGGACCTGCCGGCAAAGTTACCTGTCCTGTTTGCAGTGGCTCAACTGTAATTATCCGCAAGGATTACCTGCATGGAGAAACTTACCGGACCTGCCCCTACTGCAATAAGGTTGGGACACTCAGTTGCGAAGACTACAACAAATTGCTTCGGGGAGAATTGAAGCCGGCCAGCAATTGATCACGCTTTGCCAGCTCACTTCCAATGCCCTAATTTTGTGCCATAATGAAAAAGGTTCAGCTTCATAACCGGGTCGATAAGAGAGTTCTGAAAGCCCGGATGCAGCAATATCCGGAACAGCGGGTTACACTTTCTTTTTACCAATACCACCGCATTGAAGCCCCTGCAGCATTCAGGGACGAACTATTTGCCAAATGGTTCCCTTTAGGGGTACTGGGCCGGATCTATGTAGCCTCTGAAGGCATCAATGCTCAACTCAGCATGCCGGCTTCAAACAAAGATCGGTTCATCGCCTCGATGAACGATATTTCATTCCTGAAAGGCATTCGGCTGAACTGGGCAATTGAAGACAATGGAAAATCCTTCTTTGTCCTCAAGATCCAGGTAAAAAAGAAGGTTCTTGCAGATGGCCTGAATGACGATACTTTTGATGTTACCAATAGCGGCACGCATCTGAGTGCGGCTGAATTCAATCGTCTGACCGACGACCCGCAGACTGTTATTGTTGACATGAGAAATCACTATGAAAGTGAAGTAGGACATTTTGAAGGTGCGATTTGTCCGGATGTGGATACTTTCAGACAATCCCTACCGATTGTAGAAAGGCTGCTGGAAGGAAAGCAGGACAAGAATATCGTGATGTACTGCACCGGTGGCATTCGTTGTGAAAAGGCCAGCGCATGGTTCAAGCATCGCGGATTCAAGCATGTTCATCAACTCAACGGCGGCATTATTGAATATGCCCGGCAGACTAAAGACCTGGGACTTGTTAATAAATTTCATGGCAAAAACTTCGTCTTCGATGAACGCCTTGGAGAACGAATCTCCAATGAGATCATCAGTCACTGCCATCAATGCGGCAAGCCATGTGATACCCACACCAACTGCAGAAATGAAGGTTGCCATCTTCTTTTCATTCAGTGCCCTGAGTGTTCCGCAAAATTTGACGGCTGCTGCTCTGAAGAGTGTCGTGAAATCATTCACAAACCGATTGAAGAACAAAAATTGTACAGGAAGGGAAGAGCTCAGGCGAGGATGGTCTATAAGAAAGGCAGGGCTGCTCACCTGAAGAAAGTAAGCCTGGGAAAGTAATATTCAATCGCCCTTCCCATCAAGAGATTTGAACTCATTGAAGGACTAACCCTCCATCGAGTAATGAAGTGAATAAAGGTTCAAAATTTTCAGGGTTCATCTATCTCTCATCTTTCTTATGAATCAAACTGCAAGAATCGGAATTATCAATGTGTCAGATCGCGCAAGCCAGGGCATCTACGAAGACCTTCCAGGCAAGGCCATCGTGGAGACACTCAATGAATACCTTAAGAACCCCTGGGAAAAAGAATACGCGGTGATACCGGATGAGCAACCGCTAATTGAGGAGACATTGAAAGATATGGCTGACCGCAAGGGGTGCTGCCTTATCGTTACATGCGGAGGTACCGGGCCGGCAGTCAGGGATGTCACACCTGAGGCCACCGAGGCGGTATGTGAAAAAATGATGCCCGGATTCGGCGAAAGAATGCGTTTAGAAAGCCTGAAATATGTGCCTACGGCCATCCTTTCGCGCCAAACAGCCGGAATTCGGGGCAAAACGCTTATTCTAAACCTACCCGGAAAGCCCCGATCCATCCGGCAATGCCTTGACGCCGTTTTTCCGGCAATCCCTTATTGCTTAGATTTGCTGGATGGGCCCTATCTTGAATGCAATGAATCTGTTATCAAAGCGTTCCGGCCCTCGTCAAAATAGCGTTGTTTAACATATGGCCCGCATCAAATACTACTACGACACCGTTTCCTGCAAGTACGTACGCGTGCAGACTTCATGGGGAGATGTCCTGTTGAATACCATCGGCCTCCTATCACTGACTCTGGCCATGGCGGTGGGACTATTGCTGCTTTACAACAACTACTTTGAGTCTCCCAAGGAGGTGATGCTCAAGAATGAGCTCAAGAATATGGAGTTCTATTATGACGAACTCAACAAGAAAGTTGAAAACCTTGACAAACTGCTGGGTGAAATGGCTTATCGGGATGATAACATCTACAGGGTGGTTCTGGGTTCCGAGCCCATTGACAAGTCAATCCGGGAAGCAGGCGTGGGTGGTATTGACCGGTATGAAGACATCCGCGAGAGGAATCTGGCCCACGAGGACATCATTGTCAAGCTGAACGAATCTGTCGACAAGCTGAGAAGGAAATCGTACGTTGAATCCAAGTCGCAGGATGAAATCGTGGAGGTAGCAAGTCATAAGGAAATGCTTTTTGCGGCAATACCTGCCATTCAGCCTATTCCAAAAAATGGAACCGTTGTTCTTTCCTCCGGCTATGGCATGAGAATTCATCCTATCTACAAAGTTTGGAACATGCATCCCGGTATTGACTTTGCTGCGCCCCTCGGCACGCCGATTTATGCTACCGCTGACGGTGTGGTGGACAATACCGAAATAGCCTTCACAGGTTATGGAAAGAAGGTCGAGATCGATCATGGCTTCGGTTATCGTACACGTTATGCGCACATGCACAGCTTCGTGGTTAGAAATGGTCAGAAAGTCAAGCGCGGCGAATTGATCGGCTATGTGGGCAATACCGGCCTTTCAACCGCACCCCACGTGCACTACGAAGTATTTATCAATCACACCCAGGTCAACCCGATACATTACTTCTTCAATGACCTGACCCCTGAAGAATATGCAAAGATCGTTGAGTTGGCCTCCATCGAAAATCAGAGCAATGATGGCGGTTCGGTCATCAGCAGCAAGCGCTGATCCAACTACGGCAGTCAGGTTCTGATCGATTTCTCCTGATTTTCAAACGGGAATGTTTTCTTAATTTGGAAATATTTCCAAATGAAGCTTCTTACCCTGCTTGGACCATTAGTAATTCTCTGGCATTTCTCCAGCGGCCAAGGATGCAGCGATGCGGGCTTTTGCACCATGGGGGCCATGAAGCCAGACCAACCCTACAACAAAAAAGTCGAATTCAAGCTGAGAACCATCGAGTTCAGCTTTTACCGGGGCACCACCACTCTTACTCCTATTGTCTATGTGGCAACGGCCGACATGAACTTCAGCCTCAACAGGAAGAATACAATCCAGATTAAGGTGCCCTTTCAGCATGTGGAGGGCAGGCTGGGAACCACTGGCAGTATGAGCGACCTCTCCTTTTGCTTCACGCACAATCTTATCAATTCCGACCGGTTTGACCTTAATCTTTCAGTAGGGGCAAAAGTGCCAACCAATAATTCCAATCTTAAAGATCAGGAAGGCAATCCTCTGCCGATGTATTATCAAACCAGTCTCGGCACATACGATTTTATTGCCGGCATCTCTCTCATAAACCGACAATGGCTTTTTGCAACGGGAATTCAAATACCGTTGAATCAAAACGGAAACAAGTTCGACTGGCATCGCTGGCCCCAGAATGACCCTGAAGAATTCCTCTATGTACAGAAATATCCGAACTCTACTGACCTGAAGCGCGGAACCGATGTTATGCTGAGGGTTGAAAGGAACTTCCGGTTGTCAAGAGTCAATTTCTCATTGGGGATGTTGCCCATTTACAGAATTACTGCCGACAGGTACACACCAGACCCGTCCGTTCAGGGAAAATTTGGTGAGAGAAGTTCAGTGGACAGCAAGGGCAACGAAGCCAGGGGGCTGGCCCTGTCCGCCATTGCCACTATAGGATACAGCTTCAATGTCAATTCAGGTGTTCGCCTTCTGGTGGGGCACAAGATTGCCCAGCGGGAATTCAGTCCGGATGGCCTGACACGGGAATTGGTATCCTCTCTCACTTACATCTATCGTTTCTAGAGGATGATGCGATCTTCAATCATCATATTGCTCCTCACCTGCTGGTTGACCTCCCACGGACAGCGCGACAGGAGAATGGATGAAATAGACTCTCTGGTAGCGAATGAAGATTATACAACGGCCAGTCAGCGGATCGAGCAAAAGAAGCCATCCGCGGACGAACGAACCCTCGGGTTACTGGCCAGTCGCGCGGCTTCAATCCTGATTCTGCAAGGAAACCTTGATGCTGCAGAGGCAGTTCTGAAACCATACCTGAATTCCTCCGATCCATTCACCGAAGCTGTCACACGTACACGGATGGGATTCCTGCGTCTCAACAAAGCACGGAATGACCTGGCACTTGAAGATCTGCAAAACAGTCTCGCCCTCTTCGAAAAGATTGGTCAATCGCAATCGCCTGAGGCAGCTACATGCCTCACCTATCTCAGTCTGGTCTACCTGAGTTCAGGGAAAATCAATCAGGCACTTGAAAATGCACTTGTTACACTGCATTTACACGAGCAGTTGTATGGGGAAAACACCGAAGAGACTGCAGCTGCTTACAATGATCTCGGGTTAGTATACAGCGGGATAAATCCAGACCTGGCGCTGGAGTACTACGAAAAAGCACTCGCCATATATCAGAAAGTCCACGGCAATGATCACCGCAAAATTGCCATTGCGCAAACGAACATTGGCATCATGTACAGGCAAATGAAATTGTACGGGGATGCCATAAATAATTTTGAGTCCGCTGAAGCAATATGGAAGAAAATCTACCCAAGCGGTCACCCCAATCAGGCACTTGCATTCCTTAATCTTGGTATTACCTACGGCCAAATGGGCGACCGGAACGCTGCACTTGGTTATTACCAGAAAGCGCTTGCCCTTTATCGCATTAGCTACGGAACAAAGCATTCAGATATCGCTAACGTATTGAACCAGATTGGTTTATTGAAGCTGACTCAGAATCGTTACGAAGAAGCTTTACGTAACTATCAGCAGGCACTAATATCCAATGCCCCAAACTTCAATGATACCACATTGACCGCCAATCCGCGAGCCAGAGACTACTACAATGGGAAGGTTCTCCTTTTCAGCTTGCGCCTCAAAGCAGAAGCCCTGGAAGCCCTGCATTATGGAAAAACTCTCCGGTTCCGGGACCTGGAACAAGCCGTTTACTGCCTGCAAGTCTGCGATACTTTGCTTGACAATCTTCGATACCACAGCCAGGATGAAAACGACAAACTTGAGTTGGGCAATGCGGCTTCAGATGTGTATGAAGACGGGGTTAGGATTACACACTCCATGGGACTAATGAGTTTCCGGACAAGAACTTACAATGACCTGGCCTTCAACTTTGCCGAGAAGAGCAAGTCAGCGGTTTTGCAGTCTTCCATAGCAGAAGCCGAAGCAAAATCTTTTGCAGGTATTCCGGAGGAGCTGCTGGATCATGAAAAAAATCTGAGGGCTGAAATAGCCCTGCTGACCCAGAAACTTTCGCTGAAACCTTCACATGAAGAAGAGGTCCAAATAAGAAAATTGTTGCTTACTGCCAATAAGGATTACGAGCAATTCATAGGCCAATTGGAAAAAAATTTCCCTCAGTATTACAACCTGAAATTCAATAAGGCTTCTCCAAGTGTCGTCTCCATCCAGGAGACCCTCGACAAAGACCACGCGATTATAAGCTACTTTGTGGCGGAGCATGGCAAAATGCTGTACACCTTCATTATTACACAAAAGAAATTCAGAATCGTCCAGTCGCGGCTCCCTGAAGAGTTCGACAAGATGGTAAAAGGATTCAATAACAGTCTTTTTTATTCTGTACCGGAAGGTTATCGGGCCACTGCAAACCAGTTGTCGTTATTGTTGCTTCGTGGCCTCCCCAATACCAACAGCATTACTATCATTCCCTCCGGACGACTGAGTACGCTGCCCTTCGAGGCGCTCCCCATGTCAACAGTCCGGGAACCTGTGAATTATGAGACGCTGCCTTATCTCATCAGCAGATACGATGTCAACTATTCATTCTCTGCAGGCCTTTTGTTGCAGAAGACCGCTCAGCACGCTGAGGCTGCGGGTCAGGCATCAATTCTACTTTGTGCCCCGGTCCAATTTCCGGACAACCAAAATCTGGACGACCTCCCTGGAACAGAAAGAGAAGTAAACGAAATCGCCCGGCTATTCGGACCTCAGGCCAGAATATTCAAACAGCACGATGCAAATGAGCAAATGGCTAAGTCACCCATTATGAAACAATTCAGCATGATTCATTTTGCGACTCACGGCATTGTTGATGAGGAGCACCCGGAGTTATCCAGAATCTTTCTCAACCCGTACGGAAACGAGGACGGGATGCTGTACTCCGGCGAGGTGTTTAACCTTCAGATGAAGGCCGACCTTGCTGCGCTCTCTGCTTGCCAGACGGGCCTGGGAAAATTTTCGAAAGGTGAAGGAGTGATTGGACTCTCAAGGGCTTTGTTATATGCAGGCGCCAGAAACATACTTGTCTCCTATTGGAGTGTCGCAGACGAATCTACCTCGTTGCTGATGACAGACTTTTACAAAAACCTTCTCAAGAATCCGTCTCAAGGATTCAGCCCGGCACTGCAGAAAGCAAAGCAGAAGTGTATAAGCGAATCAAAATTTGCCTCGCCTTTCTATTGGGCACCTTTCGTTTTGATAGGTAATAATTGACGATTATGCGTCAACTTAAGAATATCTGCTTGGGTGAAGGTAATTTACCCGGCCCATGCAGTAGTTTGTGGATTAACCACTACTACTGTCAGGGTCAGGTTCACACAGGTGAACGCTATGGCAAAATAGTTTCGACTCTGTGATTTTTTTAGGGACTTCAAAGTAGGTGCATAGGCCTCAATTTTCCTAAGAAATTGAAAAAACTTTGTTTTGGCCCTAAAAATGCCCTTTTTAGGGGTTTTGAGCATGTTTGAGGACACATATAAGCAAAGGGGACTACGCGGTAAATTAGTCAGGAAATTGCGCCAAAAAGGCATTCGAAATGAAGCCGTTTTGGAGGCTATAGGAAAAGTGCCCAGGCATGTTTTTTTTGATGATGCCCTGCTTATTCATGCCTATGAGGATAAGGCATTTCCTATCGGGGAAGGCCAGACAATTTCCCAGCCCTATACCGTGGCCTTTCAGACTGAACTGCTGGACGTAAAACCCGGAGACAAGGTATTAGAAGTCGGCACAGGATCGGGGTATCAGGCCTGCATATTGCTGGAACTGAAGGCCAAAGTCTATACAATAGAATACAACAGGGTGCTCTACGAACGAACCAAAGCATTCCTGCCACTTCTTGGATACAATCCTCACTTCTTTTGTGGTGATGGCTCAAAAGGCCTTCCGGTAAGGGCCCCATATGACAGAATCATCGTAACAGCCGGTGCACCCATTGTACCCGATGCGCTCACGCAACAGCTGGCGGATGGAGGCGTGCTCGTTGTGCCGGTTGGTGGAAGAGCCAAGCAAAAGATGATGCGCATACGCAGAAACAAAGACAAGATAACCAGAGAGGAATTTGATTTTTTCTCTTTCGTACCTCTTCTCGGAGAGAAGGGTTGGAAATAGGTGATGAGTTCCTGAGTCGAGGGGAAACGATCTGTCACATAACAGGAAAGAATACACAATCATTCTTAGTTTTGTCACTATGATTGAAGTTTCATGAATAGAAAACAGAAGTCACCCAGGGAATCGACCGTCAGCATGACCGAACTCGTGTTGCCAAACGACACCAATACACTGAACAACCTGATGGGGGGCCGCCTCATGCATTGGATGGATATCGTCTCGGCTATCGCCTGTCAGAAACACAGCAACAATACTGTTGTTACGGCATCTGTTGACAATATCTCATTCAGGACACCCATTCAACTCGGTGATGTTGTCACGTTGAGAGCCCGCGTGACCCGTGCTTTCAACTCATCCATGGAAGTCAGAATTGACGTGGATAAGGAAAACATTCCTGCCGGCCAGAAAGTAATCAGTCATTCTGCATACTTCACTTTTGTCGCTGTTGATCGGCAATTCAATCCGGTAGAGGTCCCTGAAGTCATTCCCGAAACTGATGAAGAAAAGGCGCTGTATGATGGCGCAATGCGCAGAAGACAACTCCGACTAATTCTGGCTGGACGTATGAAGCCTTCAGAAGCGAGTGAGCTTAAAGCTCTTTTCGATGAGAAAATGAAAGAACAATAGAAGTGCAAGAGACAGCGCAAATAAGTTACACCGAAGAAATCTACAGGATTCAACCGTCCGCTATGGTCGTTATCGACAAGCCGTGGCCACAACTGGACGAAGAGTATAAGGTCCTGCTCGGCAAGATTCTGGTGGCCATCAAGCTTTCATTATCGTCCGTAACCATCATTCACCAGGAAAATCTCAATCTCTCTGAACTGGCTGAAAGAGCCCGTCTAACGATTGCCTTCATTCATGCACCATCGGGCATACCTGTTTATGAGCCCATCCATTCTGGCGAAACGACCACACTTGTGGCTGAACCCCTCAGCATCATTGCTGCTCAGGAAGAATCCAAACGAAAACTGTGGGGTTGCCTGAAGGCCATTGTCCAGGTCTGAAAAGCCCCTTTTTGGTAATATTTTGCCTTCTTCTATCTTTGCGGGACTTTTTTCTATGCCTTCATATCAGGCATAAGAAAGCTAACTAAACTGTCATAACCATTCCTATGCAAAACCTACTCTACGCAATGCCGGTCTTTGGACTTCTGGGGCTCCTCTATGTTGTTTGGAAGAGCGCCTGGGTCGCCAGTCAGGACGCCGGCTCGGATAAAATGAAGAAAATTGCCAGCCACATCGCTGAAGGTGCAATGGCCTTCCTCAAGGCAGAGTATAAGGTGCTCGTGGTATTTGTAGCATGCGTTGCTATCCTCCTTGCTGTATCTGCTGATCACACTTCCTCTCCCCTTGTCGGCTTGTCCTTTGCACTGGGAGCATTCAGTTCAGCACTGGCTGGTTTCATAGGCATGCGCGTTGCTACCAAGGCAAATGTTCGTACTACAAATGCTGCCAAATCCAGCCTGGGCAAGGCCCTCGAGATTGCCTTTGTAGGCGGGTCTGTAATGGGCATGGGCGTTGTAGGAATCGGTGTACTGGGCCTCAGCATTTTGCTGATTGCATACGGAAGTATGTTTGGGCTTGACACCCAGGAAAATGTAACCAGAGTGATTACTGTTATTACCGGCTTCTCCTTCGGCGCATCGTCAATCGCGCTTTTCGCGAGAGTGGGCGGTGGCATTTATACCAAGGCAGCCGATGTCGGTGCCGACCTTGTTGGGAAAGTGGAAGCCGGAATCCCTGAAGATCACCCGCTGAATCCTGCCACCATTGCAGATAATGTGGGGGACAATGTTGGTGATGTGGCAGGCATGGGCGCTGACTTGTTCGAATCTTATGTCGGATCGATTGTTGGTACCATGGTTTTGGGTGCGGCATTCATGACTGCTGATTTCATGGCACTGGATACACAATATAACGGTCTCTCTGCTGTACTACTCCCGCTGGCATTGGCGGGTGTGGGAATCGTAATGTCCTTCCTTGGAACATTCTTCGTGAAAGTCAAAGAAGGTGGTGACCCTCAAAAAGCGCTGAACATGGGGGAAATAGTTTCATCCATCATAATGATCGGTGCGTCCTGGTTTATCATCAAGGGTATGCTTCCGGATTCATGGTGGTTCAAGGATCCGCTTTACGCGTGGACCGATCCTGAAAAAGGCACGCTTTATACTTCGACCGGTGTATTCTTTGCCACTGTAATCGGGCTTGTTGCAGGAGTTGTTATCGGGCTTATCACCGAGTATTACACAGGTATGGGCAAGGGCCCGGTCAATTCGATTGTGCGTCAATCTTCAACCGGTGCCGCAACCAATATCATAGCCGGACTGGGCGTCGGAATGATGTCCACAATGTTCCCGATACTCATTATTGCTTTGGCCATTATCGGCGCATTCCAGTTTGGCGGATTGTATGGAATTGCAATAGCCGCAGTCGGTATGTTGTCCAACCTCGGAATTCAGCTTGCTGTAGATGCGTATGGACCCATATCGGATAATGCCGGTGGTATTGCCGAAATGTCTGAGCTTCCCAAGGAAGTCCGTTCGCGCACCGACAAACTGGATGCCGTAGGCAATACGACTGCCGCTATTGGTAAAGGTTTCGCAATTGCTTCAGCAGCGTTAACCGCGCTTGCCCTGTTTGGTGCATTCATGACCACAGCCCATGTCAGTACTATTGATGTTTCCAAGGCCAATGTCATGGCGGGTCTGTTCATTGGCGGTATGCTGCCATTTGTATTCTCTGCATTGGCCATGGGCGCCGTTGGTCGCGCTGCGATGCACATGATTGAGGAAGTGCGCCGCCAGTTCAATGAAATTGCGCCACTCAAAGCTGCATTGGCACTTATGAAAAAGAATGGAGACAAGCCGGTTACAGAATGGCCGGCAGATGAACAGAAGATCTTCCATGAAGCGGATGGAAAGGCGGAGTATGGAAAATGTGTTGCGATCTCAACTACTGCTGCCTTGCGTCAAATGATCATCCCCGGACTTATGGCTGTTGTTGTTCCGGTTCTCATTGCTTTCCTTCCCGGCTTCGGCGTTGAAGCGCTTGGAGGAATGCTTGCAGGTGTAACCGTGACTGGCGTACTGATGGCCATATTCCAGGCCAATTCAGGAGGGGCATGGGATAATGCGAAGAAGAGCTTTGAAGAAGGTGTCGAAATCAATGGACAGATGTACTACAAGAAATCTGATCCACATAAGGCAGCAGTTGTAGGTGATACGGTGGGCGATCCTTTCAAGGATACCTCCGGTCCATCGCTCAATATTCTTATCAAGCTCATGTCAATCGTTGCCCTCGTAATTGCACCGCTGATCGCGCTCGAACAAAAACCTTCGGTATCGCTGGAGAAAAAAGAGCCCAAAACTGAGGTGAAGGCCGAGATCCAAATGGCGACGCCATCTGCAGAAACCGGCAAATAGCCCAACATTGAATCTGAAAATGAAGGAGCCGCATACGCGGCTCTTTTTTTGTTACTTTAGGTCGATGATCCGCTTTGCCGCCCTGTTCTTGTTGTTTTCCGGAATCTTCATTCATGCCTTGTCACAGGACGTGGCCGGCAGATGGAAGACGGTAGACGACAAGACCCACAAAGTACGCTCGATCGTGGAAATTATTGAAACCAAAGGCATGGCTGTTGGGCGGATCATCAAACTCTTCCCAGGCCCTTCAGATGACCCCGATCCGGTTTGTGATAAATGTGACTCTGACGATCCTCGCTTTAAGAAAAAGGTCATAGGGATGGAGATCATTAGGAATCTTCAGAGGGTTGGCGATGCCTGGGAGAATGGGGATATTCTTGATCCGGAAAATGGCCGGGTTTACAGGTCCAAAATCTGGGTGGAAGGAAAAGTACTTAAGGTGAGGGGTTACTGGGGCCCCTTTTACCGTACTCAGACATGGTTGAGGGCTGAGTAGTGACCCTTTGGCGTAATTTTCGACCTTTGGACAGCTTTGTATAACGTTTAGAACACAAAAAAGGGTTACCACGGTGGCAAACCGCGTATTCAGATCAGGCCTTGAAGTGAACGAAAAGGAACTTTTTGAAAGGATCCAACGTGGTGATGAAAAGGCCCTGGAAGTCATTTATAAGAAGTACTATCGGATGATGACCAAATTGGTCATTACCAATAGTGGTACAGAGGATGAGGCAAGGGATGTATACCAGGATGCCCTGGTCGTATTCTGGCAGAAGGCCCGGTCCGGCAATCTGGTACTTACTTCCAAGATGAGTACCTACATCTACAGCGTGTGCCAAAACCTGTGGAGGAAGGAACTCGACCGAAAGAAGAGGCTTTCCAATGAAGAGAAGGATACTTCAGAACATCTGGATTTGGACAGCCCTGAAAGGGAAAGAATCATCGCCCGATGCCTTGAGCAATTGGGTGAAACATGTAGAAAAGTTCTGATGTACTACTATTTCGATGAAATGTCGATGCAGGATATTGCAGACAAACTTGGCTTTGCCAATACAGACACTGCCAAGACGAAGAAATACAAGTGCAAACAGAAGCTCGATGAACTGGTGAAGGCACAGTATTCTGAAAGGGATTTTTTGGACTGAGATTATGGAAATGAACGAGATCGAAAGAATTGACGACTATATAACCGGCCGGCTTTCCGGAAGAGAGAAGGAGGATTTCGAGAAGCAGATGGAGGCGAATCCCTCCATGCGCGAAGATGTTATCTTGCAGCGTCAGATCGCTGACGGGATTCGCAAGGCACGGGCCGCTGAGCTGAAGCGGATGCTTAACAATGTACCGGTCGGTGGAAACGGATGGAGTCCTGGGAAAATCGCAGCTACTGCGCTCACCGCAGGTCTTGTTGCCTCTGCACTGTACTTCTACCTTGGACAAGATCCAGTGGCCGAAACATCAGCCTCTCAGGTAGTAACACAGCAACCAGCTCAAATCGACAAGAAAGAGACTACCACTGAGACCACTACAGTTGATGCTCAACCTGACAAAACCAAAGAAGAAGCCGCCGGTAGCCGTTCGACTGCAACCAAGAACCAACCCCTCAAGGAGGAGGAAGCCAAGCCAGTCAATCCAGTTCGCAAACCCAACCTCGATGTGGTGGATCCCACCGAAGAATTGGAGGCCGGCAAAGACCATGTAACCAATGATGTGACAACTCAGCCGTCTGTTGTAGAAGTTTCCAAAATGGAGGTTATCACTTCTGCTGCCGACCGAAAATACAAATTCCACTACCAATTCCGCGAAGGCAAACTCATGTTGTTTGGTCCTTTCGATAAAGAGCTTTATGAGGTCCTGGAGATCCATGGGGACAGCCATGCGGTATTCCTGTTCTATAAGTCCAATTATTATCTGCTGGACGAGAAGCAGAATAAGATCAGTCCCCTTACTCCCATAAAGGACTCACAACTCCTGCAGCGACTAAGGGAATACCGCGGCAAGTAAATACCAGCCTGCGCCCAGGGCTGGAAAATGTTATCTTTGCCCTCCATGGCAGGGGAATTCAAAGTCCAAAAGAAAAAGCTGGGGAGCTATCCGTTTCTAAGCGTCGTACTGAGTATCACCCTGGCACTCTTTGTCATTGGTGTATTCGGCTTGCTGGTGATCTACTCGGAAGAATTGGCTAAGATCGTCCGCGAGAATGTAAGGATACAGGTATATCTCAAGAACCAACTGGATGAGAAGGACATCAAAGCGGTTGAGAAGCAATTGGCTGCCTCCAATTTTATCCTGAAGGACTCCACCAGGAAGAATCTGGTATTCATCAGCAAAGAAGAAGCGGCCAAAAAATTCATCCACGACACAGGTGAAGATTTTGAGAAGTTCCTTGGCGAGAACCCTCTCAGAGATGCCTTTCTGGTTACCATTGATCCGCAATTTCATGACAAACAGAAGATGGATCAGATCCGGAAGGATCTTGAAAAGAACAGCCACATTTTCCAGGTGTATTATGAAGAAAACCTGATCGACTCAGTCAATAAGAATGTGGGAAAGATAGGGTTGGTATTGCTCGGTGTAGCCTCTCTCCTGATGGTTATTGTTGTGCTGTTGATCAACAACACCCTGCGCCTTGCACTTTTTTCACAGCGCTTCCTTATTCGCAGCATGCAACTTGTCGGCGCCAAACGAAACTTCATTCAGTGGCCGTTCATCCTCAGGGCCATTCTCCATGGATGCCTTTCGGGCTTGTTGGCTTCTGCCCTGCTGTGGAGTCTTGTCACCTTAGGTCGCCGTAGAGTTGAGGAACTTCAACTCATCGAGAACCAGGAACGAATTTTCATCCTCCTTGCCAGTTTGACCGCATTGGGTATTTTTGTGGCCGCAATCAGCACGTGGCGCGCTGTTCAAAAGTACCTGAGGTTATCACTGGACGAATTGTATTAACATGAGCAAACTCCCCTTCGCTAAAAAGAATTACCAACTTATGGTCGCCGGACTGATTGTACTCACCGTCGGATTCATCGTGATGACACTTGATACGGAACCGCACGGCTTTGGGTTCCTTGGCATCACGCTCGGACCGATGGTCGTTCTGGCTGGTTTCATTGTGGAAATTTTCGCCATACTTCACAGACCCTCCGACCGTTGATTCATGTCCATTCTGCAGGCAATCCTACTGGCCATCATTGAAGGCCTGACGGAATTTCTCCCAGTTTCCTCGACCGGCCACATCATGATCGGCTCGTCGCTTATGAACATTGGCTCCATCCCGTTCACAAAGACCTTCACCGTGGCAATTCAGTTTGGGGCTATCCTTTCGGTAGTAGTGATGTATTGGCATCAGTTCTTCCAATCAATCAGGTTCTATCTTGTATTGCTTGCGGGATTTCTGCCGGCGGCCATAGTTGGCTTTCTCTTTAATGACAAGATCGATGAACTTCTGGAAAGAGTGGACGTCGTTGGCTGGACACTTATTCTCGGCGGCATCTTCTTCCTGATTGTGGACCGGCTGTTCAAGGAGGACCCTTCCAAATTGGGAAATGTCTCCTACCCGACCGCTATCATCATCGGATTCTTTCAATGTATTGCAATGGTCCCAGGTGTATCACGTTCAGCTGCCACCATTATCGGCGGACTCTCCCAAGGCTTGTCAAGAAAGAAAGCAGCTGAATTTTCGTTTTTTCTTGCAGTGCCTACCATGTTTGCGGCCACTGCCTACAAACTCCTGAAGTTCTATCAGGGCGGCAATCGTTTTGGGGGCGATGAATGGATACTGCTTGCCATAGGAAATGTAGTAGCCTTCATAGTCGCATGGCTGGCCATTAAATCATTTCTAAGCTTCCTTACGCGTCATGGTTTCAGGTTCTTCGGTTACTACCGTATTATTGCAGGTGCAATCATCCTGCTTCTCTATTATTTTGGTGCTGAAATGGAGGTACTGTGATTGAAACCACAGAAAATGGCCTGCTTATACTCCTTGACAAGCCCCTCGGGTGGACATCCTTTGACGCTGTAAGTAAGCTACGCAACCTGCTTAAAATCCGTAAGATCGGCCACGCCGGCACGCTGGATCCACTGGCGACTGGTCTGCTCATTATTTGTGCCGGCAAGATGACAAAGCGCATTGAAGAATTTCAGGGCCTTGAAAAAGAATACGAAGGGACTTTGGTGATCGGCCAGACAACCGCCTCCTATGACCTGGAAAAGGAACCAAC
>JBDHXU010000007.1:0-61802 GCA_039810905.1 Cyclobacteriaceae bacterium
GCAAGCCTCGTTCAAGCCTGGTTCATGCGACGTTCATGCGACGTTCATGCGACACTCATGCGACGGGTATGCGACGAGTATGCGACGGGTATGCGATGGGTATGCGACGTTATGCGACAAATTCGCTGGAAATGAGGGTGGCCCCCAGAGGCAAATCGATTGAAGTCGATTGCTACAGCAATAAAGCGACAAGCCTCTGGAATTACGCTCTTGGTTTTGAGTGCCTTCCAAAGGCTTGTCTGCTTTATTGGTAGAAGGGGGACAATGAATGTTGAATAAAGAATATCCAATGTCCAATGTCGAAGTATTTCGAATCGTCAGTGTGTGGTTTTGCCGACTTAGCCCCTTCAATCACCAAATCACCAGATGAACCCAACGCCGAGGCGGGGCATCACTTCAATCACACAATCGCCAAATCACCCAATCACCAAATGCTCAAGCCGGGTGATTCTTTGAAATCACAAGGAGACCACAGAAGGCTTGTACTACACCGTAGCCCAGCCAGGTGAAAACCATTGTGGCGGAGACATTGATGGCGCTGAAAGTAAGCAACAGCACCGGCACGAGTGCGACAACACCGTAGACAAGCGAAGCCATTACGGCCTGAGCTACGAGTGATCCCTTCATCTGCGTCTTGGAATGGTCCCAGAACCAGTACAACGCACCAGCCAGCACAAACGGATGGATATAAAACAACATGTCGGCGCCATAGGAATTGGAGCGAAATACCTGGTTATAGTATTCTTCCGTAACGGAACTGAACACATATACCGATGCATAGAGCATTCCAAGGCTTACCACCAGGATGACAATCCCGGCAAGGATAATGGACACGATTGGGTTTTTCATGGGTTGAAAGAATTGAGCCATAAAATTACGGCGCTTCCTGCCCACTCCGGTGACCCGGGTCAGAGTTTTTGGTGATAAAAGTCATTAAGGTTCCTGGTTTCTGGTTTCTCGTTCCTGGTGGCAATAAGAAACCATTAACAGTACTATATTGTAAAATGAAAACAACAGCACTTTCTACCATAGTTGTATTGGTGTTTTTAATTACCAGTTGTACAACCAAGCCTAAAGAATCTTCCATGCCAGCCAAAGAGTTGAAGATCTCACTGGCGCAGTGGTCTATACATAACGCACTTCAGGCAGGAACCCTGAAAGCGGATGATTTTCCTTTCATCGCTACCGAATACGGCATCCACGCAGTGGAATACGTAAACCAATTCTATAAAGACCATGCCACCGACGAGGCGTACTGGAAAAAGATGCGCGCCAAAACTGATTCTCTGGGTGTGAAGAACCTGTTGATTATGTGCGATGATGAAGGCGATCTGGGCAACCCTGATCCGGCCGAAAGAAAAAAAGCAGTGGAGAACCACTACAAATGGGTCGACGCTGCGGCCATACTCGGCTGCCACTCCATCCGCATCAATGCATTCGGCGACGGCACCAGGGAACAGGTGCAGGCAGCCATGGTTGACGCACTGAAACAACTCTGCACGTATGCCGCTACAAAAAACATAAACGTAGTAATCGAGAACCACGGTCTTTACAGTTCCGATGGGACCTGGACGGCCGAAATCATGAAACAGGTGGCAATGCCCAACGTGGGAACGCTGCCCGACTTCGGCAACTGGTGCCTTTCTGAGAAGTGGGGCAGCACCCAGGACGGGAAGCCCTGCTCCAAGGTATATGACCGCTATCAGGGCGTAACCGATATGCTGCCTTATGCCAAAGGCGTGAGCGCCAAGTCTTATAAGTTCGACGATCAAGGAAATGAAACCATCATTGACTACGCGCGACTGATCGACATCGTGAAGAAATCCGACTTCGACGGCTACATCGGAATAGAATATGAAGGCTCTGACCTGGGTGAACATGACGGTATCGTAGCGACGAAAAAGCTTCTGGAGAAAGTCTGGGGCGGAAAGTGAAAGATGGTGCTTACCATTGCCTACAGTCTGCAGTCCTCGGTCTACAGCTTCCATTGAAATGCCGCAACGCTTGACTATACTCCTTATCCTGCTGCTCGTGTTATCCACCTGCACAGTGCCAAACAATCCTTCGTTCACACTGACTTCGACGCCGCGATACACGTTCAACAGCTTCGTCGATTGCAACATGGCCGAGGCGTGGATAGGCGATACCCTCAGGATTTTCCCGGGAAAATATGGTGAAGACCCCGTTTGGGGTTATTCAAACGAACTCGAATACGCCGATGGTCAGAATCCAGACGAAGTGTTCGGCCGCGCCCCTGAGGAGTTCACCGATCCGATTATGCCTCCCAATGTGGCACCAGGCAAGGACGGGCTGCACGGTGCAGTATGGTTTGAAACGGTCTACCAGGATTCCAAAGACCCATCCGGTAAGACATTGTTTGCCCTTTACCACAATGAAAATTACCCGCAGACCCTGCCATTTGATTCATCAACAGGTGAAGGTTATGTAGATCGTAACTGGCCGCAAGGTCTCCGCGGGCCGGCTAGCGCGGCAGCCGTCTGTCGCATCGGCATTATGAAAAGTCGTGACGGCGGGCGCGCTTGGGAGAATAAAGGAATCATTATTCAAGACCTTCAGCAGCGAATGATTCTCAAGCCTCATAATACTTCTCTCACTTTTGCCGGAGGAGTCGGCGACCCTTCCGCAGTAGCCAGCGGCGGATACCTTTATGTATTCTATGGTGAATATGGATATCCCGGCTCTTATGATTCACTGCATTATGATCCAGCCCTTGAATGGACTGGCCAGTGCATCAGCATGGCCAGAATTTCGCTATCGGACCTTGACGATCCGTCAGGCAAAGCAAGACGCTGGGACGGAAAAGGATTCAACGCACCGGGAGACAGCATCGGTTCTCCGATCAAGTCCCTTCAAATCCCCCGTGAAGCGGGCGGTGGAGCTGCCTCTATCGCAGGCAAGTTGTTTTACTGGGGCCCATCCGTCAGCTGGAATACACACATGCGCTGTTGGGTGATGTTGATGGGAAGAGTGGAAGGACCATCCTGGAAAGGCGGCAACTTATATATTTCATTCAACAGGAATGAGAATCTTGGCGAAGGAAACAACAGCCAGGAATGGAGTGCGCCACAGCTGTTGGTAAGCAAACCCGGCCACACCTTGTGGTATCCATCCCTTCAGCCGATGAATACCAAAGAAGATGTAGAGAAAAAATACACCTGCCTGCGCCTTGGGAAGAAGGCAAGACTTTTCTACAAGGACATGCACGGCGACAGCAGTGACTATATATCCGAGTATGTGATTGAGTTTCAGTAGCATCTGCTAATCTGGTGATTTGTTGATTTGTTGATTGAGGAGAGGCCCAATGGGGTCATCTGGTAACTGTACGTGCTGTGTCGCAAATCCATACACTGACGACTCGAGATACTTCAAAATTCAGCATTGGACATTCTGCATTCAAAATGCATTTGCGCAACTCTACGTTCCCTCATTCACCAAATCACCCGTTCACCCAATCACCAGATGAGAAATGTCACCTCCTGCCGAACTAATCAGTCATTTCGTGGCGGTGACTGGGGCGATACCTTCGTTATATGTCCGCACAGGTTGAATCGGGATTCTCTACACCTGTTTTGCAGGATTATCCTGCACTGAAGACTTCCTTCCAGTGGAAGGATGCCTTCGCGTTGTTAGGCGGCCTCCCTGAACACAAAGGCCTCAACATCGCGTATGAGGCAGTGGATCGTCACGCGGCCTCTGCTCTTGCACAGCGCACAGCGATCCGCTGGATCCGAAAAGACCGCACTTCCCGTGACTTCACCTACTCGGAACTCCGTGACCTAACAAACCAGTTCGCCAACGTACTGGAACAACTTCGCATTCAAAAGGGTGACCGCGTCTTCGCGTTCACTGGGAGAATTCCTGAACTCTATATCTCAGCGCTGGGAACGCTGAAGAAGGCTGCAGTATTCTGCCCTCTGTTTTCCGTGTTCGGCCCGGAGCCGGTTTTCCAGCGACTGAGTCGCGGCAACGCAAGAGTACTCGTGACCACACTGGATCAGTATGACAAAAAGATCAAGGGAATCCTTCCGAGGCTGCCGGAACTTGAATGGGTTCTGCTAACAGATGCCGAAACCCACCTGAATGGTAAAGTAAAGTCACTGGCCCTCCTGATGAAGGAAGCTTCGCCAGAGTTCCGGATCCCCGTCACGCTGCCGGAAGACCCTGCCCTATTGCACTTCACGAGTGGCACCACTGGAATGCCTAAGGGTGCCTTGCACGTTCATAATGCCGTAGTGATGCATCTCATCACAGGCAAGTATGTGCTCGATTTCCACGACGATGATGTGTACTGGTGCACCGCCGACCCTGGCTGGGTGACGGGTACATCTTACGGCATACTCTCCCCGCTGGTCAATGGCATCACCAATATTGTTGACGAAGAGGAGTTTGATGCGGCACGATGGTACTCTATCCTCGAGGATCACAAAATAAACGTTTGGTACACAGCACCCACCGCTATTCGCAGACTAATGCGGATGAGCATCAAGCCTCGCAGTCAGTACAATCTTGAAAACCTGCGGCTGATTTTGAGCGTGGGTGAACCTCTGCATCCGGAGGCGGTGCGATGGGCACAGCAGACCTTTGAAGTTCCAGTCCTCGACAACTGGTGGCAGACAGAGACCGGTGGCATCATGATATCCAACTATCGTAGCATGGAGGTGAGGCCAGGGTCTATGTGCAAACCGCTGCCCGGCATTGACGCAGCCATCGGAGAAATAAAAGACTCAGGAATTGAAATCATCAACGAACCCGGTAAGCAAGGCAACCTCATCCTTAGAAAAGGATGGCCAAGCATGTTCAGGACCTACCTCCACGAAGAAGCACGGTATGAGAAATGCTTCCATGGCGAGTGGTACGTAACCGGAGACCTCGCCTATCGCGACGCGGACGGATACTTCTGGTTCGTGGGGCGGGCTGATGATATCATCAAGACTTCCGGTCACATGGTTGGCCCATTCGAAGTGGAGAGCACACTCATGGAACATCCCGCTGTTGGAGAAGCTGCCGTCATCGGGAAACCCGAGCCGACCATAGGTGAGTTGGTAAAAGGGTTCGTGGTACTCAAGCCGGGACAGATTCCTGATGATGCACTGAAACTGGACATTATCGGATTCGCCAGGAAGAAGATGGGAGCAGCGGTGGCTCCGAAAGAAATAGCTTTTGTAACCAGTCTGCCCAAAACGAGAAGCGGCAAGATATTAAGACGATTACTGAAAGCACGTGAACTGGGGCTCCCTGAGGGAGACACCTCAACATTGGAACAATCATGACGGTGCAGGTGCAAACGATGAAAGTTGATGCAGCTCTGAAGAAGCAACTCCTTCGCCAAATGCTGCTGATCAGGCGCTTTGAGGAGAAGTCGGCCGAGATGTACACGAAAGAAAAGATTCGGGGCTTTCTTCACCTTTATATCGGAGAAGAAGCTGTGGCTACCGGTGTAACCGCCGCACTCATCCCGGATGACAATGTGCTCGCAACATACCGCGAACACGGGCAGGCTTTGGCAAGAGGCGTTGACCCCGGCTCTATTATGGCGGAGATGTATGGAAAGCAGGAAGGCTGCAGCCTGGGACGAGGCGGATCGATGCACCTCTTCGATGCGAAGACAAAATTCTACGGAGGCAATGCCATTGTCGCAGGGCACCTGCCCATGGCCGTGGGGATGGCGCTCGCCGCCAAGAAGATGAAGCGCAACCAGATAACGTGCTGCTTCTTCGGCGATGGCGCTGCCGCTGAAGGAGAATTTCATGAGGCGATGAACCTTGCGGCACTCTGGCAGGTACCGGTGTTGTTCGTTTGCGAGAATAATCTCTACGCCATGGGTACAGCCCTGAAGTATTCCCATGCCGTGACCGACCTGGAGAAGAAAGCGCCTGGCTATGGCATTGCATCTGCCACCGTAGACGGCATGGATGTGTTGGCCGTACTTGACGCTGCGCGCAAAGCAGTTGAAACCATCAGGACCACAGGGAAACCTTACTTCCTTGTTTGTCAGACTTACCGCTTTCGCGCACACTCGATGTTTGATGCAGAATTGTACAGGGACAAAAATGAAGTCGACGAATGGAAGAAGCGGGATCCGGTCGCAAGGCTTGAGGGACAGCTGACTTCCGAAGGCACGCTTTCTACAGATGACCTTGTGAAAATGAAGAAAGAAGTGGAACAGGAAGTAGACAGGTCCGTCGACTTCGCAGAAAAGGGCACATGGGAGCCTGTGGATCAGATTTCCAGGTATGTATATAAATAAGCTATGACCAGGTTGACATACAGGGAAGCTTTAAAACAAGGACTGAGGGAAGCGCTTCAGTCGTCCGACAAAGTATTCCTGTTGGGTGAAGACGTGGGGCGATATGGCGGTTCGTTCGCTGTGAGCAAGGGGTTGTTGCAAGAATTCGGTCCAGAGCGAATTATGGACGTGCCATTATCTGAGTCCGGCTTCACCGGTGCCGGCATCGGCGCAGCGCTGGCGGGAATGCGTCCTATCGTGGAAATCATGACGGTAAACTTCAGCCTGCTGGCCATGGATCAGATCGTCAACAATGCTGCGACACTGCTGCATATGTCGGGCGGTCAGCTTAACGTGCCACTGGTGATCAGGATGAGTTGCGGCATCGGCCGCCAATTGGCAGCCCAGCATTCACACAGCTGGGAGCCACTGTTCGCGCACATTCCAGGATTAAAAGTGGTGTCGGCAGGCACACATGAGGATGCGAGGAAGATGATTATAGCCGCCCTGCTTGATCCGAACCCAGTGGTCCTATTCGAGTACACGGCTATGATGAATATGGAAGCCGATATGGAAGACCCGCTTCCAGCAGTTGATCTTTCGAAAGCGAAGGTGAGAAAGAGTGGAAAAGATCTTTCACTTATCACATATGGATCCGGGGTATATAAATGCCTTGATGCCGCAGGTGAACTCGCCAAAGAGGGAAAGGAAATCGAGGTCCTGGACTTGCGTTCATTGAGGCCCATCGATACAGAAGCCATCGTCGCGTCCGTAAGGAAGACCCACCGTGCCCTGCTCGTCGAGGACGCATGGCAGTCTGTTAGCATATCTTCCGAAGTGAGTGCCCGAATCATGGAGAACTGCTTCTATGAACTTGATGCTCCGGTGCAGCGCCTCAACGGACTTGAGGTACCTATGCCCTACCCCAAACACCTCGAAGACGCCGCCATTATTCAACCCTCCCAAATTGTCAGTAAGGCAAGACAGATGTTTGGCTAACCAGAAACAAGAAACTAGAAACCAGAAACTTCCCTGCCATGATTCCCTACCAAATGCCCAGTCTGGGCGCCGACATGGAGAGCGGGTTTCTGCGCGAGTGGAAAGTGAGGCCCGGCGACACCGTAAAGCGCGGAGACATCATTGCTGAAGTCGAAACTCAGAAAGGCATCATCGACATCGAAGTATTCGACGACGGCATCGTCGGCCAGTTGCTCATCAAGGTTGATGACAAAGTGCCCGTGGGTACACTCATGACGCACATTCTCACCAAAGAAGAGGCTGCCGCCGGCATCAAACCGGAAATACCCGCCAGTCCGCAGGTAGCACCTATGGTCTCACCGCCTCCTTCAGTACGTCACGTCAAAGCTTCTCCCCTCGCGCGGAAGGTTGCAGAAGAAAAGGGCATCGATCTTGTCAGCGTCAGGGGAACCGGCCCTGACGGAGCAATCACAAGAGAAGACGTGGAGCGCGCTGCATATAAGACATCTCCTGCTGAACGCAGCGTATCAGAAAACGTGAGAATGGCAGTGGCTGCAGCAATGAGCAAGTCGAACCGGGAGATACCGCACTATTACCTTGCCACCGCAGTAGACATGACGAAGTCGCTTACCTGGATGGCAGAAGCAAACAAGAAGCTGCCTTTGCTGGAGCGTCTGCTGCCCGTTGTTCTGTTACTGAAAGCCGTGGCGCTCGCCTGTTGGGAGGTGCCGGACCTCAACGCATGGTGGGAAAACGGGTTAGTGAGTAAAGATCATGTCAATTTGGGGTTTGTTGTATCACTGCGTTCGGGCGGACTGATGGTCCCCTCCATCAACGATGCCGATCAGAAATCTCTTTCGCAATTAATGGCATCGCTCAATGATGTCATTCCACGGGCGCGGGCCATGAAGCTGAAGAGCTCGGAACTGGTGCAGACCACTCTTACTGTTACCAGCCTGGGAGAAGGGGCGGTGGAATCTGTTTATGGTGTCATCTACCCTCCGCAGGTAGCGCTTCTGGGATTCGGCGGCATACATGAGGCCCCATGGGCCGAGAATGGGAGGCTTGATGTGAGGAAAGTGATGACCATAACACTTGCTGCTGACCATCGCGCCACGGACGGCCAGACAGGCAACCGGTTCCTATTGGCGATCAACAAGAACTTACAGCAACCGGAGAAGCTATGACAGAAGATCAAATCAAATCGGTAGTCTTTCATTTGCTGAAGACCATCGCACCGGACACCGATCCCGCGCAACTCAAGCCTGGTGATAACATCCGGCAAAAGCTGTCCATCGATTCCTTTGACTATCTTCAGTTCATTGTCGGCCTTGACAAAGAGCTTAGCATCCAAACCCCGGAAGAAGACTACGGCAAGATCGGGACGTTGAAGGAGTTGGTGGAGTATGTGTTTTCCAGGAAGGAGGCAGCTGGGTAACCATTTTCCAAAATTGTTTAACTACACTTCCTTTAACCTGCAGGGGTGCCAAAGGGCTCACAGGTAATTCTCGTACCAACTGAAATTCTCCTTTACTATTTTCATTTTGTCCCGCCTGAGGTACTCGAGAAAGGCCTCGGCCACCGGCGCATGCTTCTTTCCCTTGGTCCAGATCAGACTCCACATGGTTTTGATGGGCAGGCCCTGCACCGGTATGATCTGAAGTTCTGCGCTGTGCAACTCGTGACGTATTCCGATCAGGGGCATTATGGAATACCCCAGGCCAGCCAGCACGGCCTGCTTGACCGCCTCATTGGAGGTCAATTCCATCTTCTTTACCACGGGAACATGATTCCGCTTGATGAATGATTCCATCGCCTGCCGGGTGCCGGAACCTGGCTCACGATATATTAAAGGAAGCTCCCTGAAAAGCTGTTTCTTATACTGGTGCTTTTTGAATTCATGCGACTGGTTGCCTACCAGGTATAACTTGTTTTGGAGAAGGTCCACCTTTTCCACTGCAAGGGATTTTGGAAGGATTGAAACGAGGGCAAAGTCAACCGTGTTCTCCTCGAGGCTTTGAATTACCATTTGCTTGTTGGTTACATCCATTACCAATTCCACCCCCCTGTTTTCATTCATAAAAGTTGACAGAAAATAGGGCATGACATATTTGCCGGTGGAGACCACGGATAATCTTAATCTTCCTGTCAGGTTGCCTTTAAAATCGTGGGTCTTCGCATCGATCAGATTCACCTCGTTGAGAATTCTCTCCGCCGACTTCGCTATTTCTTTTCCAAAGTCAGTGATGAAAATCTTTCGCCCGACAAGCTCGGTCAAAGGTATGTCGAACTGGTCCTGGAAGTTTTTCAACTGATTGGACACCGCAGGCTGTGTGAGATGAAGTTCCTCGGCAGCCTTGGTGATGCTTTCTTTCTCTGAAACTTTGAGGAAGATCTGCAATTGGTTGAGCGTGTAATTCATAACAAATCGTGATGTATTCCATACAAAATATGAATAAAAATGAATGAAAAGGCAAACCCATCTTTGCGCAAAAAAACAGCACCATGAATTTGATACCCAGAATTCTTTCCTTTTCACTCCTCGGCCTGCTGCTTCTCTGGAAATGGTACTCGCCTGCAAGTACGCTGACGGAGGAAATCTTCATTGATGCGCTTATCGTGCTTCTGGCACTTGGATTCGGCGAACTGCTGTTCAACTATCTTGGAGAAATCGCCTATCAGTTCACCTCGAGAATCCGGCAATTTCTTGAGTCAATCGACAGAACGGCAGTATGGGATTCTCTGAAGCAGCTCCTCGTCGCGGCATGTCTGCTCACTGCAGGGGTAATTTCCCCATCCAACGGAGTGGATGAAGGGTTGAGACGTGACCCCACTGAAATGATTGTGGAAACACTGCTCATCGTGGCGGTGTGCTCCGTGCTCTATCTTCTTATTAGAGATCAGGCCGTATTCGTCAGAAAGCATTCCTCAAATCGTGATCAACTATGAAAAAAATAGCAATCATTTCAGCAGTAATAGGGATCTTCTCAGTGTTTCTGGTAATTACCTGCAACGCGCAGCAAGCACGGCATATTCCACCGGATGTCGCCCTCAAATGGCTCAAAGAAGGCAACAAGCGTTTTATGGAAGGCCGTTCATCAAGACCCAGGCAGGACAGCAGCCGGTTACATGAAGTTGCAAAAGGCCAGAACCCCTTTGCAACCGTCATTGGATGTTCCGACTCCAGGGTTCCCAACGAGATTATTTTTGATCAGGGGTTAGGAGACCTCTTCATCGTGCGAACGGCCGGCCAGGTCTCCACCTATGCCTCATGGGGCAGTATCGAATTTGGAGAAGAAATACTTGGGACAAAACTCATTGTTGTTCTTGGGCATACCCAATGTGGTGCTGTTTCAGCAGCAGTAAACCTTCCGGAGGTGCCGGGACATATCGTGACGCTGATTAACGCAATCAAACCGGCTGTGGAGAAAGCGAGAAAAAACAGCCCTGAGCATGTTATGGACGAATCTATCCGGGAAAATGTTCGCATGCAGGTGGAGCAGCTTAAAAATCTGGAGCCTCTGTTGAGCAAGCGGGTAAAGGAAAACTCCATACGCATCATCGGCGCTGTTTACAATTTGAGTACCGGCCAGGTTGAATTTTTTGAATAGCAAACCAACAATAACTTATGATAACAGGGATTCTCTCACCGATGGTGCTCGCCTTTGTTCTGGGCGTTCTGGCTTCCCGCCTCAGGAGCGACTTGAAATTTCCCGACGGGCTTTATCAGTCGCTTACCATCTATCTG
The DNA here is from genome assembly GCA_039810905.1 of Cyclobacteriaceae bacterium. Lineage (GTDB taxonomy): Bacteria > Bacteroidota > Bacteroidia > Cytophagales > Cyclobacteriaceae > ELB16-189. The sequence goes on from JBDHXU010000007.1 coordinate 10,974, forward strand.
CTGGTGGCCATCGGGATAAAGGGAGGCTACAAACTTTCTATTGCCTCCTTCGAGGAAGTGCAATTTCCGGCCATGGCAGCCATCGCGCTTTGTTGCATCATTCCTCTCTGGACTTACTGGCTGATGCGGAAGGCAGGAAAGATGGATGTGAACAATTCTGCAGCGCTTGCCGCTCACTATGGATCAGTTTCTGCGGTTACGTTCAGTGCCGCATTGGTGTATCATGATATGCTTGGGGTGAGTTATGAAGGATTCATGCCCACCTTGCTCGCCATTATGGAAATTCCTGCAATCCTTGTCGCAATCTCCATCGCCAGAATACAAAACAGCGGCGAAGAAGGAGCATCGAATCTGAAAGAGGTTGCCATCGAATTGGTTTCGGGAAAGAGCAGTATACTCCTGATCGGTTTCCTCGTGATCGGGTACGTGATTGGAAAAGACGGGTGGGAACAAGTTGCTCCACTCTTTGACACCCCCTTCAAGGGAATTCTCACTTTGTTCCTTCTGGAAGCGGGCCTCATGGCCGGCAGAAAATTATCCGATTTGCGCACCAGCGGGCTTTTCATTGCAGGATTTGGCATCATCTTCCCAGTGTTACATGCCATTCTGGGGATCTATTTCGGGCATCTTGCAGGATTAAGCCTGGGTGGTGCTACCATACTGGGTGTGCTTGCTGCCAGTGCATCCTATATCGCAGCTCCTGCCGCCTGTCGGGTTGCACTCCCCGCAGCAAACCCGTCCTACTATCTTACGGCAGCCCTTGCAATTACGTTTCCCTTTAACATCATTTTTGGTCTGCCACTGTATCATTATCTCGCACAAGTCATAGTTAAATAAGAATTATGGAGTCGTTGCAAATGCTTACGCTTATTGCGGATGAAACACTAACTTCTGCGCTGGAAAAAGAAATCGTGGAACTTGGAGCGAAAGGTTACACCCTTTCAAAAGTCATAGGAAGAAGCCCGCGTCATGTGCGTGACAACCCCTGGGAGGGAGAAAATGTCAAGATTGAAATCCTTGTGAATCCCGGCGCAACGGAAGTTATCCTTCAACATGTCAAACAGAAGTATTTTGGCCGGTACGCGATGATAGCCTATCATTATCCCGTACACGTATCAGAAGTGTATAGTAGTTGAGCGTTGCGATGTGGACCGGGCGGAGGCTTGTCATTGCCACCCAGCATGGAAAAGAAAAGGTGCTCTCGCCTCTGCTGGAAAAGAGCTGGGGCGTGATCACCGAGCTGCCCATCCAACTGGACACGGACAGGTTTGGCACCTTTACGGGAGAAGTACAACGCATCGATGGCGCCCTTGAGGCGGCGAGAAAGAAATGTGCCGAGGCAATCAGGATCAGCCACGCTACCCTTGCGCTCGCGAGCGAAGGCTCCTTCGGGAGCCATCCGGATGTGCCATTTCTGCCGGTTGATGAAGAGCTGTTGCTTCTCACCGATAAGGACTCTGGTCGCGAGTATATTGCACGTGAAATTTCTACCGATACAAATTTTGACGGCAGGCCGCTCGCCAGCTGGAAAGAGGCGGAAGACTTTGCCGTCGTTATTGGCTTTCCGTCTCACGGTCTTATCATCCGGCCCAGTCCCGACAATTTCACTTTTTTAGAAAAAGGTATTAATGATTGGCAGTTGTTAAGGGCGGCATTTGATAGTTGCCTGAAATCCTACGGCTCAGTTTATGCGGAAACTGACATGCGCGCCTGCTTCAATCCGTCCAGAATGAAAGTGATTGAAGCAGCCGGCCGCAAGCTTATAGAACTTGTTAATTCCAGGTGCCCTGCCTGCGGGGCACCTGGTTTCGGCGTCAGTCGAACTATAAAAGGGCTTCCTTGCCGACTGTGCCACTTACCTACAGCGTCCATCCGATCACTGGAATATTCCTGCCGGGTATGCGGTAATCGGTCGGTGATACCACGCCCCGATCAGAAAGAATTTGAGGAGGCCATGTACTGTGCTCATTGCAATCCATAAGCATGGAGATTATGCCGAAGAGCCTAAACGCTAATTAATCCTGATTCATAAAACCCGGGTCTATGTCCAGAACTTATTCACTATCCGGGTGTTATTACTTCATGCAACCTGCAACGGTAGAGATTTACCTTACTGGTCTGGCCATCATCCTGGGGTTATTTACTCTTGTTTGGATCTTCAGTGTACCACTTCGTAACGTGAGCATAGTGGATATGTTCTGGGGACTGGGTTTTGTGGTTGCATGCTTGACCTACTATTGGTTTTCTGAGACCCATCATTGGCGGGGAATTCTTGTTCTTGTTCTCACGGCCGTATGGGGAATCCGGCTATCATTGCACATAGGCATTCGCAATGCCGGTAAAGGAGAAGACTATCGTTACACGGAATTCAGGAAACGTTACGGTGAGCGAACCTATTGGTGGTTCAGTTTCTTCCAGGTTTTCCTTTTGCAGGGAATATTATTGTGGCTCATTTCAGCGCCTTTACTTTTAGCACAGATCCCCCAGGCAAATATTACTTTCTCTTTTGCTGATGGTCTTGCAATTGTGCTATGGACAACCGGATTCATATTTGAGGCCGGCGGAGACTATCAGTTGATGCAATTCAGGTCAAACCCTTCCAACAAAGGCAAGGTGCTGCGAGAAGGGTTATGGAAGTACACAAGGCATCCCAATTACTTTGGCGATGCACTGATATGGTGGAGCTTTGCAACGTTCGGCATAGCCGCTGGACATTGGTGGCCCTTGTTGAGCGCCGGGCTTATGAATCTCCTCCTGCTGAAAGTCTCCGGAGTAGCCCTCCTCGAAAAGAACCTCACCAGGACCAAGCCGGAGTACGAAGACTACATAAAACGGACGCCGGCATTCTTTCCCTGGCTTCCAAAATCCAACAACGCATGAAATACCGGATTTCCAATCTATTTGCATTTACTGTCATGATCGTGATGAATGCGCTTGCCAATGCTTTGCCGATCAACGGCAAGACGACCGGCGAGTTGTCTGATCAATACCCCAACCTGTTTGTTCCCGCAGGTATCACTTTTTCTATTTGGGGTGTCATCTACCTTTTGTTGCTAACAGTGATGGCCGTACAATTTTTTGCCCGGTACAGGGATCAAATGAGCTCACTGGGCTGGACCGTAACCGCCAACTTCATGTTGAACGGTTTGTGGATCGTGGTGTGGCATTACGAAAAGGTTGTCCCTTCATTGATCGTCATGGTAGCATTGCTGGCTACACTCGTAAGCATCAACAAAACACTGAAGGGCAAGGATGGATGGCTGCTGAGACTTGCATTCGGCATCTACCTGGGTTGGATCTGTATCGCCACCATTGCCAACACCACCGCGCTGTTGGTTACCATGTCATGGGACGGATTCGGCGTCAGTCAGCCCACATGGACCATCATCATGATTCTTATCGGTGCTGGTGTTGGCGCAGGTACCATGATACGACTTCAAAACCCATTTCTTGCGCTTGCCGTGGTATGGGGATTTTATGGAATTGTATTGAAAAGGCAGCTCGATTATTCCTTGATCGCCATGTTCAGCTATGCTGGAATGATAATTGTGATGGCTGCGGTAGTGTACCTGATCTATAATTCCCGATTTAATCAGGTAGAGAAGAATACCTGAGCGCCGGAGTTGGATCAATCCACCTGGCGGTCAGCAACGTTTTCCACCTGCGGGAACCCGCTTTCCTGCAATGCAGTCCGATAGCGCATTGTTGAAGCTGCTATTCCAAAATCCGCCGGCAGTCTGACATGACAGGCAACTTCACGTAGCCCAATCCTGACGATGGCCATATGATGTATCAAATGTTCGATATTGCAGGCCAATTCACGATGAAAACTCGTGCTGATACGGCAAGTGTCGTCACTATCCCTGCCGTAACCCACTTCAAGTGTCAGGTTCACATCTTCCTGGACTGATCCCACAAATCGTTCAACCTCGCCAAGTGCGTTTATGGAAAGGAAACGGTCAATTTCAAGTTTCCGGTCATGTTCGCGATTGTCGTAGTTCACCACACCTGTTCTCATTCCTTTCTTGAGGCAATAGAAGAACTCGATCGTGTGGCGCACGTGCTGGCCTATAGTGGAGCCGCCAAGGACAGTCGAAGGTGTACAGAAGTCCTTGTCGGTGACAGACGATATCACCCACACGAGCTCGTGCAACAGCAGTTCGCAGGCTTTCGTGAGTTGTTGCATGTTACCCAAGAATCATTTTTCGGTAAGAAACCAGTTGGTCCCTGTGAAGAAACAAGAGGATAAGAGATGAGGTCAATACGATCAAAGCGTATACGAACAACTGCCCGCCGTCACCCTGCACCTCAACGCCAAGTATGAACAAGTGGGTGGCCACGGCACCAAACATAAGACCCAGGGCCATAACAGCACCTACCGCAACCGTAGCTGGGACCAACAACAGAAGCGATGCAATCAGTTCGGCGACCCCCGTTCCAATCCGCCCCCATGGCTCAATGCCTGCCTGGGTGAAGATGTACACGGATTCTGGCGCCCCGGTGAATTTGAAATAAAGCGTCTGCAGCATTATCACGGCTGCCAGCAGGCGCAGTAAAATTGAAAATGTCTTTTTCATAGCATACGGTTGTTTCTAATGAACAAAAGTCTTCCAGTTCCTATCAGCCTTCAGCCTTAGAACGGCCTCTTCCTTGTTCCATTTGGGGAGGGTATTGTTGAAGAGCTGGTTGTAAAAGAGATAAAGCTTGCCATCTGATATTTTAAAGGTCTCTGGATCGATCTCCACTTTCTGCCCTGTTGCACCCATCGCATAGGCGCACCATCCTCCATACTGAGGTTCGTAGGCTGAAGGCGAGGCAGCAAATGCTTTTCGGTTGGCTTCTATGGAGAAGTAGTAGGTCACGCCTTCGTGCTGGTAGGCCCATTCCTTCTTGCCCTCTACGGCCTTATGCAACGTGAAATAGGCTACAGGATCATAGCCATCTATGGCCACCCCATTTTTGAGGTTGAATTGACTGACATGTTGCTGTCCACTGGAGACTACGGGGTGGAGCACCGTGAGCGCCAGGCAGAGCAAGACAAAAAGATGACTCAACTTGGTCATGGTTTGTTATTCCTCAGAATGTTCCAGTTGGTCTCCGCTTTAATAATGCGTTCATCGCGGTTACGAAGCCAGATCTCCTTTACTTTCAGGTTGTAGTTGAGGTAGAGCTTGTCGTTGACTATGGTGAAAACATCTGGTTCTGTTGGCGACTTATGGTTTTCGCTAACCCCATAGGCACACCAGCCCCCGAATTGGGGTGCATACTTCTCGGCATTTGCCTTGAAGAGTTCCATGTTGGTTTTATCCTTAAACCGCCACTCGGCTCCCTGCCAGACATAAGTGAAAGCAGCCGAACCCAACACCGGCTTGCCATCGTTAAAGTAGGCCACCGGATCATAGCCCCGAATAGCAACCCCTTCGGATGTGAATATCGGCTGGGCTGCAACACGGCCGATGATTACAATAAGCAACGGCACCATCAATAGGTGCTTAAAGGAAATATTTTGATTCTTCATGACCGGTTAGACGGAACCACCGGTATCTCCTTACAACAGCCTTTCAGATTTTTTTCAGGAAGCAGACTGGTCCAGTTGGCCCTGGATTTTTGCCCGGGCTTCGTCAGGCAATTTAAAAGGAGGTCGCCGGCTGAATAAAATCGCTGAATTACCTGCTCCTTTCAGAAATCGCCAATGCGAAATAAACCTGCGGCAAGGTTCACAGTACAGCAAATGGTACCAAAGCTTTATCCTTTCATGGGGGGTAATGGCACCTTCATCCCTCTTCACTGAAAGGAAGGTGGCCTGGCGGCAATCAAAAACAACCTTCTTGAACGGATAGATCATCGTGGATTCTTCGTTAAAAACCAATTCTTTTCGAGGCAGGCGCGCAACATAACCCTGGCGCGGTGCAGGATCACCCAGTAGTTTGACGGTGAAAGGCCGTGAACCTTACAAATAGTTTCTGCTTCTTCTTCATCAAAGAACCTGGCCATAAACACAGGTGCCAGTTTGGAAGGCATCTTTTGCAGGCATTGTCCCAACACATCTTCGAATTCATCCTTCAGCAGGCTGCTGTCCGCGCTGTCCCAGGCCCGTGGCGCTGTCTCGGACAGCCAGTGGCCGGTGGCGTGATCGAAAAAGTTATCGATCGACTCTTTCTTTGTCCATTCCGAAAAGTCGCCGGCTTCCCGCAATACATCCTTTTTCCGGAAGTGGTCTGTGATCTTATTCTTCAGGATACTCACCAGCCAGGTAATCTCTGAACTTTGGCCTCTGAAAGTGTCTCTGGCCTTATAGGCGGTCAGCATCGTTTCTTGTAGCAGATCTTCTGCCGTATCGGCATCGCTGACCCGTAATCTGCAAAAGGAAAATAGATAGTCGCCATACCTGGACAGCCATGAAGAAGGGTCAAGAGGATGGTTGGAGCTCATGCTTTCCTTGCGTTAAGGTTGACAAAGCCGTCTGAAGTTCGTGAGATCGTAAAACCTTGCCAAGTATTGGTAAACCCTTGACAGGCCTTGGCAAACCCTTGCTAAGCCTTGGTAAACCCTAAGCAAGCCCTAGGCAAACCATTGCCAGTCCCTGGAAAAGCCTTGACCAAGCACTATATAGCCTTTACTGGTAAACTTCACTGAGATATGCCACCCAATGCCGGTTCGTGGACAGGGCTGTGACCGGCATCCCGAGGTCCTCCACTTCGATCAGCGGGTGATCGATACTGGTCTGATATCCAAGGAAGGTGCCCTTCAACGGTTGCCCCGTCTCCATCAGGCAGAGTTTGTTTGCAAAGGATAATCCGAAGGGAACAGAATATCTACCGCACCACACCCATTTATATTCTTTGTAATCCTCCTTCTTTACGGTGTACTCCGTGAACAGTCTGATTTTATCCGGAGTCAGTTCACCAGTCAAACAGGTCCCAATAATCTCACGGTCCATCTCTCGCGCCTTTTCCGTGCCGGCCGGGTCGGTACCCATAGGAGCCATGTTGGTAGTGCCGTTCCACTCCAGGTCACCATAGTGAACGGCATCGTTGGAGATGACAACTGCCAGATCTTTTCCATAACGCCAGTTCCGCTCCTTCATGATCCCATCCACAACTTTAGTAAGATGGGTACTGATGGAGTCTATGCCTTCATAGCTGATGTAGGGTACCAGTATAGGAACGATTTCTGCTTTCCGGTTCTTACGATGCAGAAAAGGGATGATCGCTTCGAGGGAATGTTCGATGATCTGCATGCTGTCGTGAGCGATGAAATCCTTTTGAGGCATCCTGCTGATGATCTCCTTGTTCAGGTCTGATACTTTGATGCCTCCGTAGGGCGATTCCCATTCAGTGAATGTTCCGAAAATGATTTTGTCCTGCAGTAGGTAATTACGGGCCCTGTGGGCCACGCCGACCAAAATGATCGTAGGTGCATTGATGCCTCTCAGGGATTCATAGTAAAGCTTGCCTGCAAAGCGATAGTTGTCGTGGGGACTGATGGCGCACTTCCATTCCAGGTCGTTTGCCGTGTCTTTTAAATGCAGTCTCCTGTAGATGGAATCCATCTGCCAGTCTTGCCTGGCATAGCCATTGGCATGGCGGAACCTTACTTCCTCGGGATGTGCCTGCTTGCAGTTGATACAAAGCAGTGCAATCGTCACGAATCCCAATAGTGCGACCGTCGTCCTGGTAATGTTGAATAGTTGTAGCATGGGGCTAATGTATTCATTCAAATGCCCAATCGTCAAGAAAAATTTGATCGGCAGAGAGGTGGGATTTTGATTGAAAGTTACCGGGATTCAGTCGAGGAATGGGAATCGAGGCGCTAATACCCATTAACAGAAGAGTGAAGGAGGCTAATAATCAAAAAAATCCCATAAAATATCTTAACTTCAGATAAGCGGATCAAATGAGCGGATATTTTTCAGATTGCGGGTCGGATTGAATCGATGGCAAAACGACCATGAGAAATTTTTCCATTCTATTCATATTCCTCCTATTTCCGGTCGGTGCAATTCAGGCACAATCCAGGCCTCCCCATATCAGGTGGAATCAGCTGAAGGATACCAGAAAAGACACCATAGAGATAAAGGGATACGTGTTTGATGTCTACATTTGTCCTCCTTGTCCGGAGGGTGCAACTTGTAAACCGTGCATACCGAATAATATCACCCTCGTGGAAAAAAAATTCAATGATCCGCAACGCGTGCCGCTTGAGGGAAGGTTGAGGGTATATACGGAGCAACCCGACGCGTTCAAGCCAGGTGATCGATACAACTTCACCATCGGCAGAAAAGGAAAGCAATCCTTTGAATATGAAGCTCAGTTAATTGGCTACAGACCTTGAATGCATCAGCCCAATGAAAAAGATTTTTGTCGCTCCTTTCATACTCATCAGTTGCTTCAACCACCTTGGGCCAAGTTTCAATTAGGCTACAAGCAAGTGATTGCATTATATCTGGTTCAGGTCACTGATTCCCAGGCGTCTATATCATGAAGCCCTCCATTTCTCCCAACACGCTTTCCTTTCTACGGGCACTGGCGAGGAACAACGATCACGACTGGTTTCAGAAAAACAAGGACTTTTACTTAGCAGCCCTGCAAAATGTTTCGACCTGGCTCGACGAGCTGATTGCCGTAATGAACAGGTACGACCAACTGGAGACCCGTAGCGGGAAGGAAGCCTTGTATCGTATCTATAATGATGTTCGCTTCACTGAAGACAAGACACCTTACAATCCGAGGTTTGCTGGCAACCTGAGGCGAGCGAAACCTCAATTGCGAGGAGGGTATTATTTCTGGATCAAGCCCGGAGCATCGCGCATTGGCTGCGGGTTCACCTATCCCAACTCCACCGACCTTGCGCGCATCCGCCAGGATATCGATCAGAATTATCCTTATTGGCGGAAGCTCCTGCGAAACAAGAAACTCTCCGACACATTCGGCGCCATGGAAGGCAACCAGGTAAAGACCGCCCCGAAGGGTTACCCTAAAGATCATCCGGCCATTGATCTCCTCCGGTACAAGCAATTCTGGTTTGAAAAGGACTACACGGACGCACAGGTGGTTTCACCCGATTTTCTCAAACAGGTCAGCAACGACTTCCGTGCCATCCGTCCGTTCTTCGATTACATGAGCGATGTGCTGTCCACCAACGCCAACGGCGAATCCTTGTACGGGTGATGAAGGAAACGGATCGGGCTCACTTCAGTGCAAACCCTTGATGAAAGTTCTTTGCGAAGTGAGAGCGACGTGAAATAACAATTACCCGATTATTTCTTCACCTGGCCAATAAACATCAGTGTATTCGTATCGGGAATTTGAACATGTATCTCCCGCATGCCGTAGTCCTGATCAAAGGGGGCTTTTATCTTGAGGCCTGACAAACCATGCTGCATCTGTTGCCATACCATTTCAACATCGTCGACTTCCAGGTAGAATTCCATCTCCCCTATGTTTGTGCCGGCTCGCAGGATATGAACCATCACATGATCTTTCATCAACATAACATACGTCTTATCGTCACGCACAATCTTGAAATTAAGCAGACTCGTAAAGAAAGCGACCGTGCCTGGAATGTTGTATGACGGCACCATTGGACTCAGGTATTTGGCGGTATACATGGATGGCTATCAGGTTTGATCCAAAACTACAGCTTAAGTTCCAGGTCCAATAGAACATCCCGTCGAAGTGCAGGGCTCTAAGGAATGTCAACAAAGAAGGGGCCAACACTAAATATCGCCACTCACAATAAATTGTATTATCAGAGGCATCAAAAGCTCGTGTAACTTTATATGAACAGGCGCGTTAATTGACAGAAAATCCACATCTGCTTGAAAATCGTTTATTGTCTGGCCGCATTGACAATATCCCACGCACTGTGGTCGCAATCCAACTGCGCTATTGACCTCGCGCACCAATCAATCGAGGCATTGGGAGGTCAGGCTCGCATTGATCAAATCAGAAACTTACAATTGTCCGGGTATGGCTACCGAAACGCACTGGAACAGTCCGAACGCTTTGAAGGCCCATATATACCTGAGTCCTTTACGTTTGAAAATCTCCTCAACTGGCAAGAGGGCATATCAGTGTGGCGCAGCCAGGAAAAAGTATTCACCTTTCAGCAACAAAATAACTATCTGGTAAATGATAACAATGTAGTGATGCGGATGAAGACCGATCGGATACCAGCGTCGCCATTTCTCAACGTTGTGGACGATCTTTCACTAAACCCGCTGACCGTATTAAAGCACGCATTGGCCGCCCCCACTTTGCGCTGCCTGAAGGACTCCCTTGTGCAAAAGGTACCGCATCGCCGGCTTCAGTTTCAATACAAAGAATGGCCTGTAACAATCAGCATCAACTCCAACACCTTACTCATTACATGTGTTGAAGTGCAACGGCCTTATGCAGATGCTTTTCTGAACGTGTGGGGTGATACAAAAAAAATTATACACTTTTCCTTTTGGGACTTGCTTGATAACGGGGTTCACTACCCGCGCCAACGTGACATTTATTTCTTAGGCAACCTGTGGGAGTCGCTCCTGATAACCGATATGGCTGTCAACAAGCCACTCGCCAATGATTCACTCAGACTTACACCTGAAGAAAAGACGGCAAGCCATAATTATGCAAGCACACAGGAGGCACGCATCAGGAAAATGCTCACCTTGAAAAAAGAAATTGCCAAGGATGTGTGGCTGCTGCCGGGCATGTGCAATAGCACAGTTGTAAAGCAAGATGATGGACTATTGATCATTGAAGCGCCTAACACATCGGTCAACATGGAGCTTATCCTTGAACAAGTGAAAGAGATTTTTCCCAATGTGCCTGTCAAATCCATTGTCAGCACATCTGATGCGTGGCTGCATTGCGGTGGAGTGCGTGCGGCGGCGGCCAACGCACGCGTCATAGCACTCCGTAATAACCAGCCGATAATCGAAGCTTTACTGGCTGCCCATTACAAAACGAATCCTGACCGGTGGCAGACAATCAAAAACAAGAACCCTGTCATTCAGTATGTCCAGGGCCGTACCACCTTACCATCATCGAGCAATGGACTGGAACTCATACCATTTAACACAGAGGCTGGTGAGAGAATGATGATGGTTTATTTCCCCTCGTCTAAGCTGCTCTACGCCAGCGACCTGTTGCAGCCAGGCAACTGGCAGAAGCACTATACTTTGGAAGTACTCCAGGCTGTGAAGCGCGAAAAACTGGATGTACAAACTATTTACGCAATGCATCTTCCGGTCAGACCCTTTGCTGACATTATTTCCCAGATGAAGGGCCTTGAGTGAGTTGTTTGAAATCACTCCTGATTACCCTGGATTCGGAACAGTTGTCTCCTTACTGTACGCTGATCGATCGCACCTGACTCAGTGAAGCGGGCAACCCTAAGCCCGACTTACAGTTGAACTCATTTCTTCAAGTGCGCGGCAAAAATAATTTATACACTGGCATCAATAACTTATGCGAGTGATTTGAAAAGTGTACAGTACTTAACCATCAATGCGCGACTTGTCTTAAGTTCCGGCTTGGTTTTGCTGCCAGCTTCTTGTTCCTTGACCCGTGAAGTTCTTATCAAGGTGGGGTCCTCAATCACCAAAATCAACAAATATCCCCATCTCCGGGAATTTTCTTTATTTTTCAAGTTGATCGTATGGCTTCATTAACGCGCATTTGGCAAGGCTTTTCTCAGCTTGCACCGTGGATGGTGGTCCGGTGGGCGTTGGTGCTGGCAGCGCTTTGCTTCGGAGTTGCCCTGAGCTGGCTGAACAGCGAGTATGGGCAGCCCGATTCCAATGTATGGTTGGTCATGGGCTACTTCCTCCAATTGCTGTCATGGACAGTAATCGGTATGGTGGCGGTCACCCTGACCAGTTCCATGTTCTGCTGGCTGATGTTCCGCCATCAATACAACCGCGGAAAAATCAAAGTAGAGGTGCAACTCGGCGATGGTATTATTGCAGAGGCAGGCAGGGTGCGGCTTGCTGTTCAGGTCAAGGGACCTGTATGGCGCCCCCTGCTCGGGCTAGTGCGCGCATCCATTGCATTCCGCAAGGAGCGTGTCGCCCACGAGGTGTTACTGGATCACAATTTGCGTACTCCAAGGGAGTGGCGGCGATTTGGCATTGGTGGGCAAGGTTTAGTCTGGTTGCATAACCGGGGCATCCACGATGCCGAGGGCGTGTGGTTGTTCTTCCAGGATCTTTTCGGATTGGTATCGTGGCCCTCCCGCGTGCTACAAGTGCATCAACTGGTTGCGTTGCCAGTGACACAGCCAACGGTGAAGGTGCACACCCAACCCTTTGCCACCGAAGAGCAGAAGTACCGCATCGATGTGCCGAAGCGTGTGGAAGGCGAACTGGTGAACTACAAGGAGTTTGAAACGGGCGACAACATCCAGCGGATCGTGTGGAAGATTTATGCGAAGAGCGGCGAACTTGTGGTGCGCATTCCTGAAATCAAGGACCCCTATGCCTCGCATGTTTACCTCTACGTGAGCTTCTTCCGCGGCCTCGGAGACGAGGGGCCCATGGAAACTGAGTTGCTTAATATTTATAAAGACCGCTGCCGCCAGTTGTGGGAGTCGATGGGCAAGAGTGGACATCAGATACGGCTGCCACATGACCAGGAAATACCTCAGCTGGCAGGCGTGGGGGATCGTCACACCGAACTGGTGCAGCTGGCAGCACAGCGTTGGCAAACCAGGTTGACGCCATCGGACTTTGTTAACCCGCAAAAAGCAGCGCTCGTTTGTTTAAGTTCAATGGCACCGGCGGAAGAAATTCAAACCTTGCTGAAGAAAGTACCCGAACATGTGCCAGTCGTTGTAGTAAAACTCTCCACTGCCATCTCTTCCCCTTTCCGGGTCAGTCTGCGCGATGTTTTTTTTAGACCCGAAGGCAGGCCAGCGGACCGGCTGCGACGACCATGGTTGCTGTCACCCCTTCGAAGAAAAATGTTGCAAAACGAGCAGGTCATAGGCAACATGCTTCGCACACGTGCCAATGCCTGGCTCACAGACACGCTCGACATCACATCATGAGCACCGACGCCCCATATCGTTTCAGGCAACTGATTTTCCGTCTTGCATTGGTAGTGCTGCCAACGGCTGTGATCGGTTACGTCACGCTGCTATGGATCAACATCAGTTTCACGGCGTTCAAGACCAGCGTGTGGGCGCAGGGATTAGTCTTTACAACAGGTCTCACCCTGGCCTATGCGCTCTATTATTTCCGCGCACGTTGGCTGGTCAGCTTCCTTGTCCTGGGCCTGGTTTATTATTTCCTGGGCCAGATCATTAGCTGGCTGCCTGGCGAGTTTGACCTGTTCTATGCCACCACGCGCTTTCAACTTTTCTCTACTCTATTTCTCCTGGGCTGGCTCTTCGGACTGCTGCTCGTCCGATTGACCCTGGGCTACATTTGGATAAGCGTGTTGCTATTTATCATCACGCTTATAAACATTTCGGATACCACAGATCTGTCTTACACCTATCTCCTCACCCGGTTGCTACCGTTGCTACTTTATGCGCTGTACCTTTTCTTCCTTACACCACAATTAAGTCTGTCGACGGAATGGACATGGAAAAGGGCGGGCCGGCTAGTCCTCCGGGTGGGTTTGTTCGTACTGTTGGTACTGTTTTCCTTCTTAATCACCGAACGGTTGCTGCGTGGTCAACGGAAGGTTGTGGAAAAGGAACTCAGTGCCCGCGGTGCAAAAAATGAAAAGGATAAGAGTCAGGACGGTTATGACGACCGGCACGGACTGATGGAACATACGGACGATGGCCTTCGGTTGAAAGACACCATGCGGATTACTTCGCGCATGAGCCAGTCTGACAAACTCATGTTCTGCGCGAAGCTGAATAACTACGACGAAAAGCGTCAGCCGATGCCGCTCTACTTCGTCTTTCACTATCTTACCCGCTACGATCCTGCAAAGGAAACCTTCACTCGCGATGTAAACGTGCCTTCGCTGGATGAGATCCAGGTGGACCCAACGGAGGTACCTCTCTACTACAGTTACACGGACACTTCAATTTTTCGTAAAGCGATGGGCGATCAATACCGCACCGTGATAGAGGCCAATGTTTACCTTTCAGAAAACACCTGGAAGCATTCGGTACTCGGCCCCTCGAGTGTGTTTGCCATTCAGACCATTCCTGTGGAGAAGGATTTTCAAAAAACCTTTCTCTCTGCATACAAGATTTACACCTACGCGTCCGAACTAAACAACGCGTATTTTGTCTACAACATTTCAGCCAACCCTTTCCTGGAAGGCATACAAGAGCAGCGTTATGACCAATTACGAAACGTACATGACTACCATCGTGTAAATGCAGACTTCCTGGAGTACTATACCCGCACGCCGAAGGGAGGTATTTATGATTCCATCGCGCAATTGGCCAAAGGCCTTGTAAAAGGTAATGCACGTCCTCTCGACAAGGTGCTGGCCGTTCGGGATTTCTTTCTGCAGCGCGACGAACTTGGCAAGCGAATCTTTCGCTACACACTGAAGCCTGGTGCAGTGGATGACCCCAACATCCCCAGTTCCAAAATGCTGTACGATTTTCTCTTTAAGACCAAGGCCGGGTATTGTACCTACTACGCAGGTGCATCGCACTTCATGCTCCGGGCTTTGGGCGTACCCACCCGATTCACCACAGGATTCGCCACTATCGACCGCAGCGATAAGAACAAGGGCTGGTACTGGTTCTACGCCAGCCAGGCCCATGCATGGACCCAGGTCTACTTTCCCGAATATGGGTGGATGGATTTCGACATGACGATCGGAAATGAGGACCAGCGGGAAGCACCCCGACCAGATGGAACACCGCCGTTGCCCCCACCCGATCCATGGTTGGTGCTGCATGCTGTTGCTGACAGGGTCGACTATTCAGGTAATAATCTGGATGCTAAATTCCGCGATCTGATCTTCCACAATACGCCCCATGAGTTGACGAGCCCACTCACGCTCAACATCGATGCCTCATTGTGTCGCATAGTCTATAATGAACACGACACCACTTTCGCAGCCATTCAGCCGGGTGACTCAATCATCGTCGTATCATATAAAGATGATGCAAAGAAAGTTCCTCTTCCCCGCGCGGGCGTAGAGATTGATCAACAGGTTCAGAATTTTCCCCGACCCCTGCCAGCCGATGAAATTCACATTCATCGTAAGGAAGAAAAGAAGGAAAGCGACAGCACGCGGATTAAAAAGCAGGCAAAGCCCCCCACCGACTGGCTGGCCATTGGACAATTGGCTGCCCTCATCCTCCTGATCTTTGTCGTACTCGTGATGTTGTCTCCAGGATTATACCTTATCTATCTGATGGGTCGCGTGAAAATGTCAGCGATGCCGGCTCGTGCCGACTGGATTTACCGCGCTACGCTGTACCGCCTTCACATGTCAGGCATTTTCCGCGATCATGAAACACCACTGCAGTACGCCAGGATCAAAGTTGACCCTTCGCTGGGACTCACATTTGCCTTATTTATGAACACATATCTGCGGATGAAGTACAGTGTCAGGCCTGTGGATTCCGGCGAGCAGGATGAGATCAATGGTTTTCACGCTAAGGTCGGCCCTGCATTGCGAAAGACGTTTGGCTTCTTCCGCATATTTGGGAATTATTTCCGCCTCTGGCGGGCTTATCTGTATTTTCAACAACCGTCACAAACAGAATCTGAAACATCATCACTATGAGTAATACGAACACTTCTCTGCAGGCGCTGGTCAAAAACATGGAGACCATCATCCGGGGAAAAAGCCAGGAGATCAAGTACGTGGTTGCTGCGTTGCTGGCACGTGGTCACATATTACTGGAAGACAACCCGGGTGCCGGAAAGACCGTGCTGGCCAAGACGCTGGCCCAATCCATTTCCGAAGCAGCAGGCGATCTGCACAGGCCGGGAGGAGGCGTGGCCTTCAGGCGTATTCAGTTCACGCCCGATCTGCTGCCGATGGATCTTATCGGGTCGCATATCTTCGATGAGGCACACAAGGACTTCGTGTTCAAGAAGGGGCCATTGTTTACGCACGTATTACTTGCAGATGAGATCAACCGGGCTTCACCAAAAGTGCAAAGTGCGCTGCTCGAGTGCATGGCCGAAAACCAGATTTCCGTTGGTGATACCACCATGCAGCTGGACAAATTCTTCTTTACCATCGCCACGCAAAACCCTATCGAGATGGAAGGCACCTATCCATTGCCGGCCGCTCAGCTCGATCGCTTCTTTATGAAGATTTCCATGGGATATGTGAATGAAGAAACCGAGTTTGACATTTATACCAACTATCTATCCATTGGCAATGTGCGCGACACCGTAAAGCAGGTATTGCATTACCAGGACATCATCAACCTGCAGCAGGAGGCGGAAAATGTGTACGTCCATCCCGAGTTGGTGAAAGGCATAGTGCGATTGGTGCGCGCAACACGACAGCACCCTGAAATTGCCCTTGGCTGCTCCACCCGCGGAGGTATAACCTTCATTAAATGCCTGAAGGCATGGGCACTTGTCAACGGTCGTGATTTTGTAATTGAAGACGATCTGCTCGCGCTGGCACAGCCGGTCATTCACCACCGCCTGATTTTCCGCAACCGCGAAGCAGCCCGCACCGTGTTGACACAACTGGCCGAACAGGAGGTGAACAAATTGGCCGCAATGGGCATTCAACCCAAACGCTGAGCAGCCCATGACAGCCAGGAAAGTGAACATATCGGCTAGGCCCTTGCGAAGGAGGACGGGGAAAATCCTTGTCCTCAATCGCGTCTTACCTATTGTTCTGTTGGTTCTGGCCACTCTTTTGGCGCAAGGACAATCTGCGATACGGGATAAGATCAACCGGGAGAGGCAAGACTCCGTCAAATCTTTCCTGGATGAAGCGACATTTGAAAAGGGTCGCAAGTTTATACGGCTTGACAGCACCTATTATGTCGGTTACATGCTCGAAGGCGCCTTCCTCTTCTTTCGTGCCGATGATGAACTGGGCTTCAATCGTGCCATCGCGCCGCTCAAGAAGTCGATGGACCTCATCGAAAAAGACTTTAACCGAGACTTGCGTACACGCTCCAACAATGTCAACGTCTACGCCCGGGTATATCCCATCCATTTCGACTACGGACTGATCACCTATTTCCTCAACCGGTGCTACCAGAATGTGGAGCGCCAGGAAGAGGCAATGGAAGTACTCTATCACGTGCGCGATCGCGATCTTCAGATGGAAACCGCCATGAGCACCTACAACACCATGGCATGGATCTATCACCGCAACCGCATGTACACTTCCAGCCGATTTCCCTTCCTAAAAAATTCGGTGAGTAAGAATGTGGCCACCGCCAATAAACTCCTGGACTCAGCCATCCGGAAACTCAAGATCGATTTGCCAATGGTCAACGGCATGTTTGATCCCACGTACATGAACCGGCAATTCCTCAGCACATTTCATTACAAGGCCATGATCCACGACTACCTGCTGAACATTGACTCTGCTACGCTGTATTACAATATCCTCCTCGAGAACAACGCCCATAGCAGCAACAACTACGCTAACTTCAAAATGACGCTGGGTGAATTTGAAGAGGCTGAGAAATTCTTTATCGATGCTGAAACCCGGGAGCGAGGGGTGGAGAAGAATACGCGTGAGTTCTTTTACATGCGCGGCACATTGGAAACCTATCGCGGGCAACCGCATATGGCTGACACGCTTCTCAGCAACGTATTGCGCGAGCAAGGGAGTACACCCGGTTACGGATGGCATAGCATTGGACTCGCCAGAGCCCGTTACTACGAAGGTCTTACAGCTGAAAGCCTGGAGCGAATCAAGAAGGCTGCCCGCTTCCAGGAATTGCACATCGGCACCACTTGGGGGCAAGAGCAGTACAACCTTGCTGTGGCTTCAATGGAGTATCTCAACCACGTGCGCCTCAGACAGGAGTTTATGTTCGAGAACGATGAATGGTACTTCTGGTTCAATCCCCTCAATTGGTTCCGGTGGATGAAATACACGCTGGCGATCCGTAATCATAAGATGATACTGGCAAACCTGGTGGCGGAAAACCCGGAGCGCGAACAGGTGCTTTACACCATTTTTTCACCTGAGAACCTCATTAATTTCGATGAGGTCTATTCTGTAATCGACGGCTTCGGCACGCGCTACTTCATCAACCTGTACAAGAAGCGATTGACCACAGATAAGCGACCAAATATCAAAAAGTATTATCGCTATTACCTGGGCAAACTTTACCTGGCCGACGGAGATGAGGAAAAGGCACGCGGCTATTTCCAGAGCGTTCTCAACGATGACCAGATTCATACGCCGTTTGAAAGGCTGTTGCTGGCCCGCAATAATGAAGGAATGGCAAGCGCCACTGGTGGCAAGGAGCGACAAGCACACCTCCAGGAGTTGTACAAGCTCTATCCGCAGCTTGTGCCGTACTCTGGACTGGAAATGTCTTTCAGGCTAACTGTGGAAGGACCCGAAGACCTGAGAAAACGACTTGAAGATCAGCTCCGCAACACAGCGCTTCGCTTTACTGAGACAGGCAATGCCCCGCTGGCATCAGTACAGTTGTCGGCACACACTTCAGGAGGGTGGCGCGTGCGTTATAGCGTGAAATCGAATGGTGAGACACTTCAGCAGGGTGAATGGATCGTGCCTCGGAGTGACAAGGATAAGGCTGGCCGCCTGCTGGCATACCGGTTTTTTGGTATCCATAAAACGGTGCTGGGAGGAGAATTGCCACCGGTCCTTCCCACCAGGGAGAAGCCCAAAGAGCCATCGGTTTGAACTATTCGTCCAGGTGCCAATCGCCACCGTACCCACATGAAGCGGAATGACTGCGTTTGTGCACAAGTCAGAAGATCAACTACTATTTTAAATCCTTGACGAAACAAACAATTCGGTTGACTTCAAAAAAACCAGCCGCTTTGTGAAAGTCCATGCTCTTGGAATTTAGTAGCTGAACGTCGGATGCCAATTGGTTCAATCCATGGGCCTTTGCCCACCGCTCTGCAGCCGAAATCAATTCTGTTCCTATCCCCAGGCGACGATGATCAGGAATCACAAATATACCCTCGACATAGGCAGTCGGAGAGGACACTGAGCCTTCCACGTAATCGCGACGAAGGTTAAGCTCGATGAAGCCTATGTATTTTGTATTTTCTTTGAGCAGGTAGCAGGTCTGGGTTTGGGACCCTACCATCTCTTTATAGTATGTCGTACGCTCCGCAACGGTACAATCCGCCCACAATTGAACTGCCAAATTTGCCAGGGGTTCAATATTGTCCCACGATAAGCTTTCAACTTTCATTATTGACACTTGGTGAACCGTTAACTCCGGTTCTTCGAATCTATTAGAATTGTTACGGGACCGTCGTTAACCAGGTCTACGGCCATGTCGGCGCCAAACTCACCGGTGAAGACTCTTTTGCCAAGATTTGTTTCGAGGGCAAAAACAAACTTTTCATACAAGGGTATTGCTGTCTCCGGACGGGCAGCTTGTATGTAAGAAGGCCGGTTGCCTTTCTTTGTGCTGGCATGCAGAGTAAACTGGCTCACTACCAGAATATCGCCGCCATCATCTTTGACACTCACGTTCATTACACCTGCCTCATCATTGAATATGCGCAGGTTTACAATTTTACCAGAAAGCCATTCAATGTCTTCGGCACCATCGGCCTCCTCAATGCCGACCAGCACCAGCAGTCCCTTGTCGATTTTGGATTTGACGGTCCCCCCTATGGTGACGGACGCGCGGGTCACACGCTGAATAACGGCCCGCACAGTTAGAAGACCTGCTGAATTTCCTTCTTCAATTCCGAAAGGGCATGGTTGATGGGCTCCACCTTCTTCTCCAGTGAGAGTTCAAAGATTTTCCTGGACAGATCCAGGCTTGTGGATTCTGCCTCCATTTGCGAAGACGCCTCATTGATGAGGATTGTCAGATCCTCTTTGGCATTGCGAATCATATTCCAGACTTCCTCACTCATATAAATCTGCTGGGCCACGTTGTGGTTGTATTCGTTGCGGATCTCGTCCAACAGCAGCTTATGGAATTCCCGCGCTGAGTAGCCTGGATTGTTGAGGCGGAGCAGCAGGTTAGGAGGGCTGATCCGTTCCAGGAACAAAGTCATACGCTCATAAGCCTGTAGCCGATTGGGCAAAATGGTCTCGATGGCACGGCTTCTGACCTCCAGTTTTTTCGTGTCTATGTCCTTCTGAATGAAGGAACGAACGATAAGGTACACGGCATACAATACCAGCGAGGCGGGTATCAGCAATTTGCCATATTCAAGCACAGCATCCATAAGAACCAATTCAAAGTCTTTGAAGTTTTAAAATTAGGTATTTTTGGCCGTATGGCTTTTGCCCCATGGCAGCCATCAGGAATTAAACGACGCATGCCTTAAAAATAGTCTGTGAGCGAAATCCAACCCGTTACCCTCAGTGAGCAGGCGGCTGCCGAAGTGAAGAAGATCATGGATTCAAAAAAGATCCCTGCCGGGTACGGGCTGCGTGTTGGCGTGCGGGGCGGCACCGGATGCGGAGCTGCACAACTGGTCATCGGCTTTGATAAACCGCATGAAGGGGACATTACGTACGATCAGTTTGGTGTAACGGTACATGTGGATAAGAAACATGTACTCTATGTTTTCGGGAAGCAGGTGGATTTTTATGAGGGCGCCGATGCGCGCGGATTCCATTTCGCTGACAAACCAGCAGCCTAACGAGTTTTCAGGATGGAAACCGAGGCCTTCCGGCACACCCCGCCTATAGGTGGGTTGAATTTGGCAATACTGATCTGAACCGAAACAGCTTCAGGAAACCGCTTCAGCACAGCTTCCGCTATCATATGCCCGACGCGTTCGAGAAGTTTTGATGGCTTCTCCATCTGCCCTTTCACGATGGCGTACACATCTTCGTAGTTGATTGTTCCAGACAAGTCATCATGAAAGGCTGAATCACCTAATTCGGCCTCTACGCTGACGTCAACTTCAAACTTATTGCCCGAAGAACGCTCGTGGGGATAAACACCATGAAAGGCATGAAACTCCAGCCCTTCCAGATTGATCCGTCCCCTCATGCCACTTCGTCAAAGAAAGAGCGGATCAGCTCATTCTGCATCGTAGGGCGTAATGGTGCCCGCTCTTCCGCTTTCGGGCGGCTTTCGTCCGGTTCATTGGGAAGGATCGCACGCTTCATTTCCTTTTTGGCGAAAGAAAGATGATCATCCGGATTGAAATTCCTTGCGGCATGATGAATGCGGTTGGCACGATCCAGCGCCTCGCTGGCCATGCGGCGAAGATCGTCGAGCAGGTTGTTCCGGTGCGACTCCACCTGCTTGTACTGCTGAACAAGTTCCTTCAGGTTCTCCTCCATCTCCGAGAGCAGTTGCTTTGATGTAACATCCGCTTCTTCGATGGTATTCTTTGCTTTGGTTCTTGCCTCATTCATAAGGGCCTCTGCACGGATCTGCGCCTCACGGAGGTGAAGTTCAGCCGCCTTGTTGGCCTGGTCAATTACGTTGGCGCCTGTGTCTTCTGCAGCTTTCAGAGTCTTGAACAACGAAGTCTCCACCTCGCGAAGTTTTCCCACTTCCTTCTCGGTATTGTCGAGCTTCATTTTCAACTCCTTGATTTCATCAAGGGTGCGCTCCCACTCCTGCGAAAGTGAGAGCAGAAATGCATTTACTTCGTCTTTGTCATAGCCACGAAGCGTTCTTTCAAACGTCTTTTGACGGATTTCCAGAGGTGTGATTTTCATGACGTAGCGTTGTTTAAGTTTAAAAAATTACGTCCCAAACGGAGATCATTCGGTCGTCACCTGCACTGATCAAACGATTCTGAAAGGAAGACCAGAGTACCCGGTTAACCGAACTGCTGTGGCCCGCATGACGTGCCTTGTCAATTACCTTCAGCAGTGACAGCCGGTCTGCGTCCCAGACCTTGACTGTCTTGTCCAGGCTGCAAGTTACAAAATGTTTGTTGTCCGGGCTATAGGTGATGTGGTTGATGGCAAACAGGTGCGCAACGACCTCCTGCCGCAACACATAGTCTTGTTGCGGATCCCAGGCTTTCAGACGGGCATCCCGCGAGCCGCTGAGGAGTAACTCATAGGATTGATTGTAGATTACGCTGAATACGGAGTTCTGATGAGCTTTCCATTCCTTTTTCAATGCATAAGTATCCAGATCAAAAATCCGTATGAAATGATCACTGTATCCCACTGCCAGTTCCCTCCTCTTATTGTTCACTGCAATAGATCGGGCACTGCCTGACCCGGAAGGCAGTGTTCGTACGACAGACATTTTTCTGTAATCTATCACTTCCACGGCGCCATCGCCTGTACCTACATAGGCCAGGCCATGAAGAGACTGAATATCAAAAATTGCGGAGCGGGTAAGTTGGAGAGAAGCCACTTCTTTCTTGTTACGCCAATCCAGCAGATGAATGCCGTCATAATTGTGACCTGCGAGCAAAAGACCACTTTCCGGCAGATGAATTGCGTAAACTGAATTGGGAAGCTTGGCAACTAATTCACCTTCATCTGGATGGCTGAGGTTCCAGCGCACGATCATCCCGTCTCCGGCAGCGGAAAGGATAACGCCTTCATCCTGGGTGGGCTGGAGATTGTAAATGGCCGACCTGTGGCCTGTAAGGGATTGCACTTTCTGAACCTGTATCACACTCATACTTGTCGTATATAACAGCAATTCCGCCCTAATTATTCTCGTCCATCGTCAACTTTTAGCAAAATTGAAGATGAAAACGGAATTTGCGGTATGCCGGTTCAATCCATTGAAAACGCCGGGGGCGGCGCGTGGGCTCTTTGGGAAGTTACTGAGATAGAAAGCGAGCTCACTTATGCATCCCTGGAATCCTGTCCGGACGACATTGTCCATCCACAAAAACGGCTGGAATGGCTGGCCGGCCGTGCGCTGATCAGGTCTTTGGCGGAGTCCTATGGGGTTAATTATGTGGGACTGCGGAAAGACGAGTTTGGCAAACCGTTTCTCAAAGAGCATAGCGGACAGATCTCATTATCCCATTCCTATCCCTTTGTCGCTGCGCAATGGCATCCATCTCTTCCGGTAGGGATTGACCTTGAACAGCCGAAGGACAAGTTGTTGCAGGTGGCTTCGCGGGTGTTCAGTATGGACGAACTTGCCGATGCAGGGAACCACCTCACGAAGCTCTGCATATATTGGTGCGCCAAAGAGGCTCTTTACAAGATTTATGGAAAGAGGAACCTGCTTTTCACAGATCACCTGCGAGTGAGTCCCTTTCCCCTTGCCGATCAGGGATTGCTCGCAGGAAGAATTGAGGCCGGCGACGTGCTGCTGAAAGCCCCGCTGAAATACAAAGTGTACAAAGATTTTGTTGTCGTATTCACATGCTATCCGGGAGGTCTATGAAAACAATGATTCATATATCTGTGCTGTGTTTGTTCAGTCAGCTTTCATTTGCACAGCAGGCTACAAATTTCACACTCAAAGACGTGCGAACCGGCAACGATGTATCACTGAATCAGTTTTCATCAAACAAGGCTGTTGTCATAATATTCACCAGCAACGAGTGCCCGTTTGACAAAGAGTACCGTGAACGCATCAGAATGACAACTGAAAGCTTCAGAGGAAGTGCGGCTTTTTTGCTTATTAATTCACATTCCGAAGCTGAAGAGTCCGAAGCGCGCATGGCTGAAGCCATCGCCCAATGGAACATAAACGCGCCCTACCTTTCCGACAAGCAGCAAGCGGTGATGACTGCATTCGATGCAAGAAGAAGTCCCGAAGTTTTTGTGCTTAAACCTTCGGGCGTAAAATTTCAGGTGGTGTATAAAGGAGCCGTAGATGATAATCCGCAGTCAGCCCAGGCTGTAACTTCCACTTATCTCAAAGATGCCATTGAGCATCTGGTGAGCGGAAAGCCGCTGACCACAGCTATAACCCGGGCCGCGGGGTGCAGTATCAGGAGAAAATAGAATTGTAAGAGTTCCCCGTTTCAGGTTTCTGGTTTTTGATCCCTCTGATGTGGCATATATTCACTTGGGATAAATATAATCCGTCTGCTCCTCTTTGGTCTTGATCTGATGGATCTCAATGCTGGCAGAGGGAACGTATTCAAATTCGGGATTAGCTTTCGCTATTTCGATTGCCTCCTCCAGATTCCCAGCCATGATATGGTAATAACCAACCTGCACTTCCCTTGCCGTATCTAAATTGACTTTTGACCAATTGCTGTTCACCTTTGAAAGTACCACTCCTTCGCGGACAATAGGTTGCGCTGCAATCAATTTACCCTGAGCCTTCAATTTGCCAATATATACCTCGCATTTCCTCACAAAGGCGAGATGAGTATCAGGCGCCAATGCAGCCTTTGCATCACCCTGATTGCGGATGTAGAAAAGGAATTCTTTCATACGGATTCTATTTTGGTTCTATATGTGACCAGAACGCTCGCTTCTGGCCCTCGCCTTCCGGAATAACCACCCTTCACTTTTCGCTTTTCACTCTTCGTTCTTCCCTCCTCATTCACACTCCGAGTTCCCCACCCTCAGCAATTTCCACCAGAAGCAGCTTTACCTCCTCGGCCTTGGCATGCTCTCCCATTTTTTCGAACGACATGATCAGGTTGCGCAACGCGCGACGAATGATTTCCAGGCTGTCACACGGGTTGAAGAAGGAGGGCTGAGGAACGAGGTGCAGTTCGGCGATATAATTCTCAATATCCTGACGGGAAAAGATCAAACCCCTGTTAAAGGCGTTGATATAAAACTGATTATGCTGATCGTCTTTGTAAGTGAGGATAAAAAGGTTCGGCAGGTTTACACCATAAACAGGAATCTTGAGCTTGTTGGCTACCAACATGTATATTACACATAAGGTAATGGGATTGCCCTTGCGGGACTCCAGCACAACATTGATCATGGAATTGCCCGGTGAATGGAAGTTCTTCGTATTGGCCCCGAACTTGAGTTTGTTGAACAGCACCCCGTTGACCACCTTGACCTGGTCCATGGGATGTAGATCGGGACGGAACTCCAGCCATGTCTCATAGTAGATCTGCTCAAGCTCCTGTTTCAGTTTTTCCAATTCCAGATCAGGATACTGATAGGTTGCCACCAGCCACATACCGGTAAGCAGATCACGTTCTTTGCTCCTGAACCACTCCAACAGGCGTGCCTTTAGAAGATTATACTGAAGCACATGGAGAATCTCCTCGATGCGGCCCTGCAGTTTCGGGTTGAGGTTGCTTTCCCACTCCCTTTCAAGGTGTGGAATCGCCTCCTTACCCAACGACAATATCTTTTCCTCGACGTGAGCAACAACCTGCTTGTCGTCATCATCCAACAAAGAGATCAACGCCTTGATTTCGTTATCTTCCATCAGGTTTGAATCACGCCAACATTAAACCGCTCCACTGGTGCATGACCAGCTGCTTCGATTCCTGTTGATATCCAACTGCGGGTATCCAGCGGATCAATAATATCGTCCACCCATAAACGCGCGGCTGCATAATAGGGACTAAGCTGTTCATTGTAACGATCTGTAATTTCCTTTAGTAACTGAGCTTCCTCTTCCTTTTCTATGGCCTTACCCTGCGCCTTCAAGGTGCTAACGCGGATCTGCAGCAAGGTTTTAGCCGCCGAGGCACCGCTCATCACGGCAATTTGTGCGGACGGCCAGGCAACAATCAACCGGGGGTCATAGGCCTTGCCGCACATGGCGTAGTTGCCGGCACCATAGGAGTTGCCAATGATGACGGTAAACTTGGGCACAGTTGAGTTGGCCACGGCATTCACCATTTTCGCCCCATCCTTAATAATGCCGCCATGCTCTGCTTTACTTCCAACCATAAACCCGCTTACATCCTGGAGGAAAACCAGGGGTATCCTTCTTTGGTTACAATTCATGATAAATCTTGCAGCCTTGTCGGCAGCGTCGGAATAAATAACACCGCCCATTTGCATCTCGCCCTTTTTGGTCTTCACTACCTTGCGCTGATTGGCCACCAGCCCAACGGCCCAGCCGTCGATGCGGGCGTAGCCACAAACGATACTCTTCCCGTACAATGCTTTATACTCCGTAAACTCAGAGTTGTCCACCAGCCTCTTGATGATCTCCATCGTATCGTACGGCTTGCTTCGATCCGAAGGCATGATTCCATAAATCTCTTCCTGTTTTGCCGAGGGGTAAGCTGGCGCGATGCGATCAAATCCGGCCAGAGTTGGCCTGCCAATTTTATCCACTACCGAGCGGATGTAATCCAGGCAGGCCTGATCGTTGGGGAACTTGTTGTCGGTTACGCCTGAAATTTCACAGTGAGTGGTGGCACCTCCCAGTGTCTCATTGTCCACCTCTTCACCGATGGCGGCCTTTACAAGGTATGAGCCTGCCAAAAAGATCGAACCAGTTTTGTCTACTATCATCGCCTCATCGGACATGATCGGCAAGTATGCACCACCTGCTACACAGCTACCCATGATCGCTGCAATCTGCACGATGCCCCGGGAAGACATCACGGCATTGTTGCGGAATTGACGTCCGAAGTGCTCCTTGTCGGGAAAGATTTCATCCTGCATGGGAAGGAAGACCCCTGCACTATCGACCAGATAGATGATGGGCAGGCGGTTTTCCATTGCTACTTCCTGGGCGCGGAGGTTCTTCTTCGCTGTCATCGGAAACCAAGCTCCCGCTTTGACTGTGGCGTCATTGGCAACGATGACACAGATTCGGCCACTCACACGGCCGATGCCCGTAACGACTCCTGCGCCCGGACACCCACCCTGCTCGCGATACATGCCATCAGCAGCAAAAAGTCCGAATTCAAGGAATGCTGAGTCTTTATCAATTAGCCCTGCAACACGCTCACGTGCGGTAAGCTTCCCTTTTTGATGCTGCTCATCAATCTTTTTCTCACCGCCGCCCATACGGACTTTGGCGGCTCTGGCTTCCAGCTGGAAACAGAGCTGCTTGAAAAGATCCTCGTTCCGGTTGAATTCCAGATCCATGCAGTGTGTTGGAAAAATAACTACTTCTTGGTCGCTGCCGCAGCTTTCTTCTTCTCCTCTTCCTTCAGCCGGTCTTTCTCCACCTTCTTGTGGCTTTTACCCAATGGGGCCGTAAAATGCTTTGGGTAGCGGTTCAGGTGAAGCGTGAGGCTGTCCATGTGCACCAGCAGCCGATTCAGGTTATTGTAGAGGGAATCTTCGGTCATGAGCTTGCTAACGGTATTATCTCCTTTTTTCAGCTTGGCGAGTGTTTCATTCAGGCTGGCAAGGGTCTGCTGGGTTCTTAACAAAGTCTTGTTCAACTGCATCCGCTTGAGTGAATCTGAAAGTGTTTCAAAATTTTTGAGTGTCGGTCTCAACTGGTTGAGCGAAGTGTTCAGGTTGTTTGCTACCTCAACAAAGTGACCCGAAAGCTGATCAATTTTTCCGTTGGTGTTTATGAGTGTGGCATTGAGCAGGTCCGGTGTCTTTTGAAGTTTGGCAAAGATGGAGTCGAGCCGCTGCGAGTTGCGGGCCAGGTTGTCGATGACAACGTCGAATTTTCTCAATGTGGATTGCACGTTGCTAGCCACCGGTTGAGCCGTTTCGGTGAGCACGTCAAACATACCCTTTGCCACCTCCGCCAGCAGGGTATCACCCGGATTCAGCGGCTGCGGCACGTCGCCAATGCTGAGCAGTATGTAGTTCCCTCCCAACAATTCACTGTCAAGGATAGCCTTTGTGGAATCTCCCAGTTTGATGTCCGAATCTATATCAATCTCGACCAGCACGCTGTGCGTGCGATTTTGCATGATGCGAATTTTGCTGACACGGCCCACGGAGAAACCGCTGACCTTAACCGGGTTGGAAACCACCAGGTTGTTGACATTGTCATAGATGACGTAATACCTGGTAGTGGTGGCGAAGAAGTCTATGCCCTTGAGAAAATTGAATCCGAAGTACAGGACCACAATAGTCACCGCCGCAAAGATTCCCACCAACAATTCCTTTTTTCTCACAGAACTCAGTTTATTGATTCGACTTGTGCCTTATACTCCTTAAATGCCCGGTAGATGCCAGAGGCAATCAACTCCTGTCCATTTTCCTCCCCGAGGAATTTCTCCTCTTTTGCATTGGTAAGAAATCCCACTTCAATAAGCACGCTTGGCATGGCTGTACGCCATAGTACCCAAAAGCCGGCCTGCTTCACGCCATGACTCTTCCTGCCAAGTTTGTTACGGAACTGTGACTCCACTTTGTCGGCAAATTTCAGGCTGCTTTCCTGATAAGCGCTCTGGGTGAGTGAAAACAGAATACTCGATTCCGGACTGTTGGGATCAAAGCCTTCATACCGCTCCTCATAATTGTCATCCAGGAGGATCACAGAATTTTCTCTTTTCGCCACTTCGAGATTGCCTTCTGATTTGTGCAATCCCATCACGTAGGTTTCGGTTCCATAGATCTCCGGCTTCCAGATGGCATTGGCATGTATGCAGATGAAAAGATCGGCCTTTGCCTTGTTGGCGATGGCGGCCCTTTCATCCAACGGGAGGTAGCGGTCGTCCTTTCTGGTGTAGATGACCTTTACCCCTTTGATGTTCTTCTCAATGTAGTTCCCCACTTTTAAGGCAATCTTCAGGGCTACATCCTTTTCCTTCATATAGACTCCCCGTGTGCCCTGGTCTTTGCCACCGTGGCCGGCATCAATGACAATAGTGTCCACCGAATTTTCAGCAAACCGGGGCGTGGCTGATAAGTTTAGCAAGGTTATTGCTAACAAAAAGGCCTTGGTGGTACGCTTCACGGAGCTACTGATCTGAGCTATTTGACATAAATTCGCACAAAATCGTGAATTTTTCGCTAAAAGATAAATTTCCACCGCTACCCTTGACCTCTCTTCCTGTGCCCTGGAGACTTCTTTTAGCTTTACTTTTGTGTGCCACCGGCACCCTCGCACAGGAGCGTCCAGGGGTCAAATCCCAGATTAAGGAAATGGTCACCAACCAGGCGACCAAAGAACTTGATACCCTGCCCAAATCTCATATGAGCGACAGCCTCCGGTCCAAGAGGCGAAAGAGCGAAATAGAGACAACCATCACTTACTCGGCCAGGGACTCGATCAATTCAAGCATGGACAGGAAGATTGTACACCTCTATGGGAATGCCAAAATTGTCTACGGGCCCATTCAGCTTACAGCGGAAGAGATTACAATTGACTATGAGAAGTCAACCATATCAGCCAATGGTACGCTGGATTCGCTGGGCCGCCGTGTAGGCTATCCAATTTTTGTCAACGGATCAGAGAAGTATGAAACGAAGAACATCGTATACAACTTCAAAACCAAAAAGGCCAAGATTACGGAAGTGGTGACCAACCAGGGGGAAGGCTACCTGCATGGAAATGCTGTATTCAAGAACGAGAAGAACGAGTTGTTGAGTGTTCGTAATGCCTACACCACCTGTAACCTTGCTCATCCGCATTATCAGATTATTGCCACCAAGGCCAAGGCCATCCCGGGAGATAAAATGGTGGTAGGTCCTTTTTATATGGAACTCAACAACGTTCCTCTTCCGGCGGGTTTTCTTTTCGGCATATTTCCTTCTCCCCGGAAGAGCGCATCAGGTATTATCGTTCCGGCCTACGGAGAAGAGCGTAACCGCGGGTTCTTCCTACGAAACGGGGGCTACTTCTTTGACATCAACGATTACATCAAGTTGCAGGTTACGGGAGATCTGTACAGCAAGGGATCCTCGGCTCTTTATGTTAACTCCAGTTACATGAAGCGTTATAAATACAATGGCAATTTCAACTTCAGCTTCACCAGCAACTACTCAAGCGGAAATGTGGAAAGCGCCACCAAGATCAACGACTTCCGCATTGTCTGGAATCACACTCCTCAGACCAAAGGAACCGGACGGTTCTCTGCTTCTGTTAACGCGGCCACCTCTACCTACAACAGCACCAACTTCCTGCCGATGAATACCAATCCAGCCACCATGCGTCTGGACAATGGCACGAGGAAACTAAGTTCAAATATTTCGTACTCCAAAACCTTCGGATCAAAGTTCAGCCTAGGTGTCAACCTCCGTCATAACCAGGATGTTTCCACCAAGCAGGTGGACCTGCCCCTGCCGGACGTGAGCTTCAATATCAATAACCTGTATCCTTTTAAGAAAGTATCAGATGGAATGTTCTTCCAGAACTTTTCCATGCGGTACACCATGAATGGGACCAACCAGATCACCAATAACCTTGGTAAGATCAAGAAGTATGATCCGACCACAGACAGTATAGCGCCTTTCAACACGCAGAACCTCCCCTACTTCTTCAAGCATGCCAAGAACGGGGTTCGACATAGCATACCCATCTCCACTTCATTCAAAGTCCTTAAATTTTTTACTGCAAGCGTGGGGGGTACGCTTGATGAACTGTGGTACTTTCAGAAGCTAAACTGGGGATACTCTGCAGACGGGAAGTCGCTCGTGGTGAAAGACACGGTGCAGGGATTCAACCAGGTAACCAACTATTCCGCTTCGGTAAACCTGACCACACGTATTTACGGAACGGTATTCTTTAAAAAACCAACAGGCATACAAGCAATCCGGCATATTGTCAATCCATCGGTAGGGATGAGCTTCCAGCCTGACTTCGGGGATCCAAGCTACGGCTATTACCAAAAGTTCACACTTCCCAACAGCCCTTATCCAGTTTACAAGTCCGTCCACGAAGGATTTGTATATGGCTCTTCCCGTACAGGGAGGGCCGCTGCCATGAGTTTCGGAATCAACAACAATATTGAGATGAAGGTGAAGAGCAAGAACGATACCGTAGCCAAAAAGATACCGCTGTTCAACACCCTGTCCATCAGCAGCTCCTATAATTTTGTGGCCGACTCATTCCGGCTGGCACCCTTCACAATGGCAGGCAACACTAACATCCTGCAGGACAAACTTAATATCAACATGACTGCCACGCTTGATCCGTATAAATATGTTACCATGACCAATGGTACCGTAACGGTAGAGCGTCGTACGAGTTCATATGCCTGGGGTCAATACACGATTCCTGAAAATTCCGGCAGCTACCACATTGTGAAGGAGAGTTCCGGGATTGGCAGGGTAACAGCTGCCAACCTCGCCCTTAGTACAAACCTGAATCCGAAGGGACAGAAGAAAGACAGTGATACCCGTGATAAAATTTCGAAAGCCAATATAGGCGAGGGGGACCGGAAATACCTGCTGGCAAACCCTGACGCATATATCGACTTCAATATTCCTTGGAATTTGCGGATCAGCTACAATGTGGATTATTCCCATCCCGCCAACAGTCAGCCAAAAATCACACAGGCAGCCCGTTTCAACGGCGATTTCTCCCTTACGGAAAAATGGAAAATAACCTTCAATTCAGGTTATGACTTTCAACAGAATGATTTCACCCAAACTTACCTCACCATTGCCCGCGACCTCCACTGCTGGCAGGTGAACCTGAGTTGGGTGCCATTCGGAAAATACCAATCCTACAGTTTTTACATCGGGATCAAATCCTCGTTGCTGAAAGATCTGAAGCTGAACCGTACCCGCTCCTTCTTTGATAATTGAGTCAGAGGGATTTCTGCCAGCCTTCAATTTCCGGCAGGGTCACGGGAGGGATTTCCAGTTTGAGTTTCTTTCTCATCCCCCCGATGTCATTAAGAAGTTTGCCGGCCTTTGCTTCTTTCAGCTGTTCCAGTGTGTGAACACCCAATTTCTGCAGAATAGGCAACACTTCCTGGCGAACACCAATCTTGATAAAGTCATCATCGGAAGAGACCGGTCCCTGCTTTTCAGGCTTCATCTGCGGGAAGAAGATCACATCCTGGATAGATGGTGAGTTCGTCATGATCATCGTTAGGCGGTCAATACCGATACCCAATCCGGCCGTTGGCGGCATGCCATATTCCAGAGCCCGAAGGAAGTCTTCATCCAGCGTCATGGCTTCCTCGTCGCCACGTTTGCCCAATTCCAGCTGCTCTTCAAAGCGTTGTCGCTGATCGATAGGATCATTTAACTCGGAAAATGCATTGCAAATCTCCTTGCTGTTGCAGATCGCTTCAAACCGCTCCACCAGGCCGGGCACCGTCCGGTGTTTCTTCGCAAGCGGTGACATCTCCACGGGGTAGTCTGTGATGAAAGTCGGCTGGATCAGGTGCGGCTCACATTTCTCTCCAAAGATCTGATCCACCAGTTTGCCCTTACCCATGGTGTCATCCATTGGCACATGTAACTGCTTACATGTTGCGCGCAGCGCTGATTCGTCCATTGCCGAAATATCGATCCCTGTAAAATGCTGAATCGCCTCGTACATGGTAAAGCGCTTCCACGGCCTTTTGAAATTGATCAGGTTTTCTCCGACCCGCACCTCTGTTGTTCCATGCAGATCAATGGCCACCTTCTCTATCATTTCCTCCACGAGGTTCATCATCCACTGATAGTCCTTGTATGCAACGTACAACTCTACTTGTGTAAATTCAGGATTATGGAAACGGGACATTCCCTCGTTGCGAAAGTCTTTCGAGAACTCATACACGCCGTTGAATCCGCCCACGATAAGGCGTTTCAGGTACAATTCGTTGGCAATTCGCAGGTACAGCGTCATATCCAGCGTATTGTGGTGGGTCTTAAATGGCCGGGCAGCAGCTCCTCCATACAAGGGCTGCAAAATTGGTGTCTCAACTTCAAGGTAGCCTTGCCCATTGAGGTATTCCCTCATCGAGTTAACCAACCTGGTCCTCTTGACGAAAGCGTCGCGCACTTCGGGGTTGACAACAAGATCCACATAGCGCATGCGGTAGCGCAACTCTGGATCTTTGAATGCATCGTGTTTATGAATATGTCCCTGCTCATCGGTTGTTTCCTTTACGATAGGCAGCGGGCGCAGGGACTTTGAGAGCACCATCAGGCTCGTGGCATGAATGGAAATTTCTCCGGTCTGAGTTTTGAAAACGAAACCCTTGACGCCTATGATATCGCCGATGTCCAGGAGTTTCTTGAACACCGTATTATACAAGTTCTTGTCTTCACCGGGGCAAAGATCATCCCGGCGAAAGTACACCTGAATTCTGCCTGACTCATCCTGCAATTCCGCGAAGGAGGCATTACCCATGATCCGGCGGGTCATTATCCTGCCGGCATAAGACACGTTTTTGAAGTCATCCGGAGATAAAGGGAAACGATCGTGAATTTCCTTTGCTGACGTATTGATTTCAAAAAGATCTGCCGGGTATGGATTGATCCCCAACTTCTGCATTTCCAGCAGGCTTTGCCTGCGGATCAGTTCCTGTTCACTCAGTTGCATTACTTGATAAAGGACAATGTCTGCAAAAATAGAGAAAATGGCGACGATTGCGCCTTATCCCTTTTTGCGCCGGCTTAACTCTTTCCGGATCATCGATAACTCCCTGCTGCTCTGACCAGCCACTGAAGTGTTTTCGGAAGCGCGCCTCAGCAGGTAAGGCATAACGGATTCTACCGGTCCATAAGGCACATATTTAGCCACGTTGTATCCCGCCTTTGCCAGGTTAAAAGAAATGCTGTCGCTCATACCCAGTAATTGAGCGAACCAGACGCGGTTATCATTAGGGGCCATTCCGTGTTTTTCCATCAGCACCGTCAGGTATTGATTGCTGTACTCATTGTGGGATCCGCACATAAAGGAAACCCGCTGTTTGTTATCAACACAGAACTGGAGTGCGTCGTTAAATGCCTTGTCTGTTCCTTCCTTGTCTGGATAGATGGGGCTGGGGTAACCCATTTGAGCGGCCCTTTCTCTTTCTCTTTCCATGTACGCGCCGCGTACGAGTTTGAATCCCAGGAAGTAGTTATGCATGACCGCATTGTGATGGGCTTCTTTCATTTTAGCAAGACTGTCGGTGCAGTACATCTGATAAGTGTTGAACACGATGGCACTCTTGCTGTTGTACTTCGCCATCATTTCATAGACCAGCGCATCAATAGGCTTCTGAATCCAGGTTTCTTCAGCATCGATAAGAATGGGAATACTTAAATCAAAGGCCTTTTTACAGATGCGGTCCACTCTTTCGCGCACACGCTGAAAGGCGGCAGTCTCCTCCGAAGTCAAATTCTGGTTCGCATGAATCTTTTCGAGTAGGGCGTGGTCCGCCATCCCGGTCATCTTAAATACGCAAAACGGAATATGCGGCGTAACTTTCGCCTTATCGAAGGTCTTAAGAATCTCCTCACAAGTGGAATCAAAGCCATTCTCTGTCTTTGCACCCTCAACAGAATAGTCCAGGATCGTCCGGACATTGAATTTTGCCAGGTGGGCAGAGGTCTTGTCGGCCTTGTCAATAGTCTCTCCCCCGCAAAAGTGCTCAAATACAGTTCTTCTCACCATTCCCTTGATCGGAAGGTGAAGAGCCATTCCCACTTTCACTGCACCTGTTGCAAGGGTGGAGATCCAGGGGTGGTTCACAATCGTGAAGATGAAGTTCGCTTTTCTAAGCTCCTTGTCTGACTTGTATTGAAATGCTACTGCTGTGTCGTCAAACCGAACGGAAGGATGAATGTCCATAACCAGATGTAATTGCGCCCCAAAGATAGGTTGTGGCTCGCTTTTACAATCGATGCCAGGCCCGTTATTCAAGCCATTAATTCCCCTATTTTTGACCCTGATCATGAAAGAGATACAAATCGGCTCCCGGCCGGATCTCCGTCGTCTCCGTCTCAGAAGCTATTCCGCCGTTGGTGTACTCACTGACGAGAATACACGTCGTCATTGTTACCCCTTGATCGCGGGCAAATTACCCCAACACCATCTGTTCCAGATACCTTCGGGAGAAGACCAGAAAACGCTTGGCACTTGCGAAAAGATCTGGCAACAGCTGACGGACCTCCGGTTTGACCGGCATGCCGTTCTCCTGCTCCTGGGAGGAGGGGTGATTGGTGATATGGGCGGATTCTGCGCCGCGACCTATAAAAGAGGCATCGACTTTGTCATCCTCCCCACTACCCTGTTATCGCAAGTGGATGCAAGCGTTGGCGGCAAACTGGGCGTAGACTTTCACGGTCTGAAGAACCACATCGGGGTCTTTCAGCTTCCCAGGCTAACGGTGATAAGTACTGATTTTCTGGAAACCCTGCCCGAACGGGAATTAAGGTCCGGATTTGCGGAGGTTATAAAGCACTGCCTGATCTCCGACGCAACAATGTGGGGGAAACTTAAGCGGAGGAAACTTCAGTCTCAGAACTGGCGGACGCTGGTCAAACATTCTGTGGCCTTCAAGTACAGGGTAGTCAGCAAAGACCCGAAGGAAAAGGGACTTCGAAAAATCCTCAATTTCGGCCACACCATTGGGCATGCCCTGGAGACCCACTTTCTAAATTCAGGAAAGAGGATTTTTCACGGTGAGGCCATAGCCGCCGGAATGATGATGGAATCCAGTATAGCCGTTGGCAAGAAATTGATGAGCAAACAGGAAGCCGATGAAGTAGCTGGATATTTGATTGGATTATTTGGCAAATTGGAACTTCCTGACCCAAGCCAGATTCTTCCGTTGGTGCAGCAGGATAAGAAAAACAGGGGCAATAAGATACTTTTGGCACTCCCCCATGGGATCGGGAAGGCCGTTTGGGACATACCGGTTAGCCCCTCAGAAATTGAGAGGGCAATGGATGTTTACCGGGCTTTTCAGACATAAGTTGGTTCATGGTCGTCAGTAGTCGCATTATCCTTCTTTTGAAAGGACTTCTTGAGGTCGTCTGCTCTCCGAAGAACGAAGTCTTTCGTCTTCTTCTTCCGGTCGCCAGTCAGCAACCAGGCTGCGAGCAATGCCCCCCCTGCGATTCCAAGACCAATAGCAACTTTTCGGGTTGTACTCATACCATTATAAACTCGATTCGAAATTAATTTGTTTCATTGACCCTATAAATCATTCGGGAATATTTAATAACACTTTAATATTTCAATCAACGACATGCCCTTGACTCACCTTCACATCAGCAGACAACCGGCCGTTAGCGGGATCATTCAATCGTTGCCGTCATCCAAAAGCGTAAGTAACCGTGCATTGCTCATTGATGCACTGACGAACTTCAGATGTAACCTACTTCATTTGTCATCTGCCCGGGACACGAAGCTGATGTATGAGCTTATTCGGTCGACCGATACCGTAATTGACGTGAAGGATGCCGGAACGACCATGCGATTTCTTACAGCATACTTCAGCGTCACAGGTCAGCACAGGGTATTGACTGGCACAGAGAGGATGAAGGAGCGCCCCATCCGGTTGCTGGTAGATGCTCTCCGCAGTATAGGGGTTGAGATCGGATACCTTGGTAAGGAAGGTTTCCCTCCCATTGAGGTGAAAGGATTCAAGACCCAGGCGTTGGAGGAAGTAAGCATCAGGGGTGACGTGAGCAGTCAGTACATATCAGCTTTGATGATGATAGCTCCTGCTCTTCCGAAGGGGCTGACCATTAGCTTGGAAGGAAAAGTGGGCAGTAAGCCATATCTGGAGATGACGGCAGCGCTGATGGGGCACTTTGGGGTGACTCCTGATTTCAGGGACGCGACAATCAGAATAGGGCCTGCGGCTTACCACCCCCGCAGCTACAGGATTGAGAGTGATTGGTCCGCCATTAGCTATTGGTACGCCGTAGCAGCTCTGGCGACCGAAGCTGATCTATTCCTGCCTGATGTGGTCACGGAGGCCCTTCAGGGCGACAGGGTGATCACCGGTATCATGCAACCCCTGGGCGTGAGGTCCATCTTTGAAAAAGGAGGGCTCAGGCTTCAACATCAGCCCATCACCTCGAAATCCATTAAGCTTGATTTCACGGACTGTCCGGACCTGGCCCAAACGATTCTTCCCGTTTGTTCGGTCCTGGGTGTAAAAGGAGAATTCACGGGGCTGGAGAGTCTGCGCATCAAAGAGACCGACCGGATTGCGGCACTGCAGGCTGAATTGAAAAAGATTGGTGCAGCGTTAGAGGAGACGACAAGAGGCTGGTCACTGGTTCCCGGAAAGGTTGGAGACCAGCAACTTTTCATCCATACTTATCATGACCATCGAATGGCCATGGGATTTGCGCCACTGGCTACGCGCATGGAAGTGAATATTGCGGACCCCGATGTTGTACAGAAGTCATATCCGGCGTTCTGGGAAGATTTTGGTGCTGTGGGTTTCAGGATCCGATCCGAAGAGAGTTGAAATATGCAGGCGCCAGGGTCAGGCGGCTACCGTACCAGCTGAACATTTCTCCATCGACTTTCAGGATTTTGCTACGTGGGAAGAGAAGATTTACATCCTTTAAATGCTTGTCGAAAAAAGGGTATGGCTCTGAAGACAGGAAGACCAGGTCTGGGTGGAGCTCCGTCATTTGTGCATCGCTCAATACGGGATACCGGTCTTCGTTAGTGACGACATTGACTAATCCTAATGATGAAAGCACGGAGTGAATGAAGGTGCCCGAGCCAACCGCCATCCATGGTTTGTGCCAAATGAGATACAACACAGAAAGGTCGCCGCACTTCTTTATTTCAGAAAATGCCAACTGAATTGACGCAACCAACCTCTTCCCTTCGGTCTCATGCCCAGTGAGATCTGCGACTGACTGGATCATAGAAAAGGCATCCTCGAAAGTGACTACGTCACTCATCCAGACAGGAAACTGCTTTTCCAGCGCAACAATGTCTTCCCTCCTGTTTTCTTCCTTGTTGCCAATGATCAGGTCGGGCTGCAGTTTGTTTATAAGCGTGTGATCCGGTCGTTTAGTCCCGCCGACTAATTTCTTCTCCTTTCGCCAGTGAACAGGATGGGTGCAATACCGCGTTATCCCAATAACCTGATCGCCGGCGCCCAGGTCGTAAAGCAACTCCGTCTGAGAAGGCACCAGCGACATGATTCGCTCAGGCCGCGCCTTAAGTTCCACCGCCCTTCCCAGCTGATCTGTGGCGGAGTACCAAGCCATGCCTATTTGATGTAACGGTAATCGTGTCCCGGTTTTACCTGCAGAAGAACTTCATAAATGAGGTTGATTACATTCTCCACATCTTGTTTATGAACCATCTCCACCGTGGTGTGCATGTACTTCAATGGTAATGATATCAAGGCAGATGCAACCCCTTCTGCCGAGTAGGCAAAGGAGTCGGTATCGGTACCGGTAGACCTGGAGACTGCCTGACGCTGAAACGCAATCTTCTTCTTTTCAGCCACCTGTATGATCATCTTGAGTACATTGTTTTGAACAGCCGGACCATAACAAACAACCGGACCGAGGCCGCACTTCATGTTTCCACTTTCCTTTTTGTTATACATCGGCGACTGGGTATCATGGGTCACATCTGTGCAGATGGCCAAATCAGGTTTCAGCCGTCGCGAAATCATTTCTGCGCCACGCAGGCCAATCTCCTCCTGCACGGCATTCACCACGTAGAGGCCAAAAGGCAGCTTCTTTTTGTTTTCCTTTAACCGACGGGTTACTTCCGCAATCATGAATCCGCCCATACGGTTGTCCAATGCGCGACCTACGAAGAAGTTCTTTCCCAGCTCAATAAACTCATCTTCGAAGGTTGCTACACATCCAACGTGAATCCCCATAGCCTCCACCTCCTTCTTGGATTCGGCTCCCACGTCGATAAAGATATTTTTGAGGCTTGGCGTTTCCTCTTTGCCTGCATCCCTGACATGAATTGCCGGCCATCCAAAAACACCTTTCACTACGCCTTTCTCGGTATAGATGTTGACCCTCATTGAAGGCGCGATCTGGTGATCCGATCCGCCATTTCGTCTTACATAGATGTATCCTTCATCAGTGATATAATTCACAAACCAGGAAATTTCATCTGCATGTGCTTCAATCACCACTTTGTAGTCGGCCTTTGGGTTTACGACGCCGACCACCGTGCCGTACACATCCACGATGTGGTCATCTATATATGGTCTGAGATAGTTCAGCCAGATCTGCTGACCTGTATACTCAAATCCTGTGGGCGATGAATTATTAAGGTAGCTGTAGAGGAAGTCTTTACTTTTCTTGTCCATAATGATTGAGTTTCAAGTTTCTTGTTTCTGGCATCTTGTCAGAGTGGAATATTGCCGTGCTTCTTTTTTGGAAGAACGGCTATTTTGTTTTCAAGCATAGCAAACGCTGTGATGAGCTTTTCCCTGGTTTGATCAGGGAAGATGACTTCGTCGATATAGCCGCGGTGCGCCGCACGATATGGATTGGCAAATTTCCTCGTATACTCATCCACTTTCTCATTAAGTTTGGCTTCGGGGTCAGCGGCTTCTGATATCTCCTTCTTGAAAATAATTTCTGAAGCACCTTTGGCACCCATCACAGCAATTTCGGCCGTCGGCCACGCGTAGTTCATGTCGGCTCCAATGTGTTTGGAGTTCATCACATCATAGGCACCGCCGTACGCCTTGCGTGTTATGACTGTGACACGGGGTACTGTGGCCTCCGAGAAGGCATA
Organism: Cyclobacteriaceae bacterium; assembly: GCA_039810905.1. Classification (GTDB taxonomy): domain Bacteria; phylum Bacteroidota; class Bacteroidia; order Cytophagales; family Cyclobacteriaceae; genus ELB16-189. Next base: position 50,439 of record JBDHXU010000007.1, read on the forward strand.
GAGGAGTTTTGCACCGTTGGTGATGATGGCATTCCATTCCTGGTCAGTGCCTGGAAGGAACCCAGGAACATCTTCAAGCACAAGCAAAGGGATATTGAAACTGTCACAGAAACGGACAAAACGTGCTCCCTTGACGCTGGAGTGAATGTCGAGAACACCTGCAAGGGCTGCAGGCTGATTGCCCACTATTCCAATGCTTCTGCCAGCCAGCCGGGCAAAGCCCACTACAATATTCTCCGCAAAATTTTTATGAACCTCAAAGAAACTACCTTCATCCACAACACCAAGGATAACGTCCCTCATGTCATAGGGCTGATTCGGGTTTTGGGGTACAATGGTATCCAGCGCCGGGCGTCTTTCATTCCCCGGTGTATAAGGAACCCTCGGCGCCTCATCTTCGCAATTCTGGGGGATGTAACTCAGCAGTTGTTTGATTTGCCTGATACATTCAGCTTCATTGGTACATGCAAAATGTGTTACACCGCTTTTTGTGCTATGTGTAATCGCACCGCCCAATTCTTCTGCCGTCACATTTTCATGCGTCACCGTTTTCACAACATTTGGGCCGGTAACAAACATGAATGATGTGTTCTCAACCATGAAAATAAAATCCGTCATAGCCGGAGAGTAGACGGCGCCTCCTGCACACGGACCCATGATGGCTGATATCTGAGGCACAACACCAGACGCCATTACATTCCTGTAAAAGATGTCAGCATATCCGCCAAGAGACACAACTCCTTCCTGGATCCGGGCACCGCCACTGTCATTAAGACCGATCAGGGGTGCGCCGTTTTTCATGGCATGGTCCATAATCTTCACAATCTTTTCTGCATGCGTCTCAGAAAGGGATCCTCCAAACACGGTAAAATCCTGCGAAAAGACATATACCAATCTGCCGCTGACCCTGCCGAACCCAGTGACCACGCCATCTCCCAGGTAGTGTTCCTTATCCAGACCGAAATCCCGGGCCCGGTGCATGACGAATTTGCCTAATTCCTCAAAGGTCCCTTCATCAAGCAATAAGTGAATCCGCTCTCTGGCGGTCAGTTTGCCTCTTGCGTGCTGTTGTTCGATCCTCTTTACGCCTCCTCCCAGCAGGGCCTCCTGATTCTTCCTGTTCAGTTCGGCAAATTTCTCATTCTGATGATCGTGTGGTTTGCTCATGAGTCGATGGTTGGGCCCAAATATAAGTTTGTTTGCCTATGTACTAACTTGTCCCAATCGAATAAATCATGAGCAAAACCGTCGCAGTCATTGATTTGGGAACCAATACCTTTCACCTCATGATTGTCCGGCTGGACGGGGATTTTAGCATTCTCCACAGGGAGAAGCAGCCGGTGAAACTAGGTCAGGGCGGAATCAACCAGGATAAAATTACGGATGAGGCCATGCTTCGTGCACAGTCCTGTATGATCCGATTCCGGGACCTGATGGAAAGGCATCATGTTACCGACATAAGAGCCCTTGGTACCAGCGCCCTCCGAAGTGCGCAAAATGCAGAGGATGTACTTGCACAGATAAAGGCGGCCTCCGGCATTTCCGTCAACGTCATTTCAGGCGATGAGGAAGCAAACTACATTTACCATGGAGTAAAGTGGGCCGCGCCGATGGGTGATGAAACTTCCCTGATTGTAGATATAGGAGGTGGAAGCGTTGAGTTTATTATAGCGAACCAATCGAAGGTTTTCTGGAAGCAAAGCTTTGACATAGGTGCTCAGCGGCTGCTTGAAAGATTTCACAGACATGATCCAATCCCTACTGAAGAAACGGAAGCACTCAATAGATACCTTCATCAGGAGTTGAAACCCTTGCATCTCGCCATGGAAGACCATCGCGTCAGAACGCTTATCGGATCCTCCGGCACGTTTGATACCCTGAGTGAAATTTACTCCGTGCGAAATGGTTTGCGCTACAGTGGTGAGGCACCTGAAACGCCATTAACCATCAAAGGGATGCATGCCATCCATCATGATCTGGCATCCCTTGACCGTGCTGGAAGAATGAAAATGCCCGGGATGATCGAAATGAGGGTGGATATGATTGTGGTGGCCAGTTGTCTCATTCAATATCTTCTTAAACACTTTGGCTTTGAGCGCGTGCGTGTCTCCACTTACTCTTTGAAAGAGGGCGTGATCGCCAGGGATTTTCTATCGCTTTAAAACCAGGCTGTGAGACTAGCCACCAGCATGAAGGAGATATTGGTGGGAACGCCATTCGGATCCTTGTAAACGTTGTCCTGCGAGAAAAACTGACGGCCTTCAAACCGGAACAAGGTAAGTTTGTAAAGATTGAAATTGGTACATAACCCGACGCTGGAGGCTCGGAATCCTGTACCGCCATTGATATTGGTGGGAATTACCGCGGCATTGGGATCTTCAAAATGTTCCAACCGGCCCGAAAGCGAGAAGATGTTGGTGAAGGTGTACTTACCAATCACATTCGCTTGCCACCAGAATGCCGTAGATGCGTTGGATTTCTCCTGATAGCCAAAGTAGAAGTCGCTGGTGGCAGAGATCTTCTTGCCCTCTGGTCTGTAAATGACGTAGAAATCATTGAAGTATCGCATTCTGAGTTCCGGCCGGTCCTTGGATTCTTCATTTCCGATATAAGTATTCCAGTTCAAAAGAAGATTCCTGTTGGGTCGGACTTCCAGTTGTGTAGCGATGGACTTTGACTTGTTATTGTCCTGTATCACCTGCCAACCGTTGATTACATATAAATAGGCATTCACCCTTGGGGAAACCGGAATGGTCGCTCTGGCCCCTGTTACCCAATAGGGCACATTTTCCGGAGCAAAGGACCTGAGGTACATCAGATGGTCTTTTGAAATAGCGCTCTCATTGGTGTAAGGCGAACCAAGCACTCCAATGTCAACCCATATCTTGCTGTTAGGGATACGAATACCAACGTTGGCCTCCACCATGTTCTTGAGGGAACCCGGCTCATTCTTGTAATTCGCGTCCATGTAAGTGCCGAAACCAGGAACAAAGCGCGCCCTCATGTTTGTGGAACGGTAGCGGACATCCACATAAGCCAGGTTAACCGTCAACTCATTGTTACGTGCTGATGAAACAAAATACGGGTTGACATCGTCCGAAGGTTTATTGAAGTTGTAGCTGTAATAAGAATCCACGTAACCACCCAATCCGACGTGACCGATCACCGTATTCTCGACCGTATCCATCATGGCCGTATTGATCACCTGGCCATTGGTGATGAGGGGAAGTAACAAAAGGAAAAAGGGTGCTAGTCGGTTCAAAGCATCCAAAAATAGGAATTTAGATTTAGTTATGGTTTCCTGCTTCCCATTGAAGAAACAGGAAACCTTAACTCAATCCATTACAGTCCCGATATCTGCTTATCCTTGGGATACTTCACTTCAAATTTGAATGCGGCTTTCTTTGTCTCATTCGGCTGAAGTGTCCAGATCCATTGAAGTTTCCCCGTATCCTTATTGTAAGCGGCGCCTCCGGAGTCAGTGACCAGCACTTCAATCTGACTGTTTTGTGATACCGGAACCTGATCCTCGACTATGATTTGAATGGGTTCCTGTTTGGTATTCCGAACTGACAGTTCATAGGAATAAGTCTCGCGGATATTCGATCCGATCGCTTTGCGGGTAGTGAAATCCTTTACCTTCTCACGCTTCACCACAATACGTTTATCCCTTCCGAGCGAAATCGCAAGCGTATCCTTGATGGAGTTGGGATTAATAGCCGTCTTCCCAACGAAAGTGCCCTCGAAGAAAATGTTTGCCTCTCCTGGCAGAAGACTAAACTCCTCCCATCCAGTGCCTTTGGCAAGCAGGAAGGCATCCATGTCCAGTTTGGGGGCAACAGAGTAGAGATAAGATGCATTTAGGTCATACTTGCGAATGTCAACGAGAGTAGGTTCCATGGAAGAAGGAACATTATAAGGTAAGGAGATGTCAAACTCAGTATTGAGTGAAGTCTGGACAGTGCTTACAAATTCAGCGGAACTTCCTGCTGTCTCTTCAGCGGCCACGTCCAAGGATTTTGCCTCAGCCCTTACCGGCATTGCCGACCGGGGTTGACTTTTCTTGGCAGAGTCATAAGCTACCGGGGTATAGAAATCCAGGTATTGTGTGTAGAGTTCAGGCTTGAGCCCGCCCAGGTTAGGGTTTGCGGTGGACAGCTTAAGATGCACTCCCGCCCAATCTTCCCCTGTTTGCTGAATGACATTTGCCTTATAGTTCAACTGAACGGGACTTTTGGTATTGATCGCGCGGAGGTCGTATACCGGCACCCACCCTGCATTGGCTACAACATAGCTGAGCTCGAGTTCGACTGCGCTGCCGGTTTCTGAGGATACCGTCACCACTACCTCACTCGAATTCCTGGAACGAAGTTCGTTTTGCGAATTGATCTGGTTCTTCAATCGGTTAATTTTCTCTGTCAGTTTCTTCACCCTGTCGTCTGACTTTGAACGCGCAGTAACAATTTCTCCAAGCCTGCTCCGGTAGAAATCAGCCATGGCTTTGAGTTCTGCCACTGTGAGATTCTGATTCGTTCCTCCTATTTTTTGATTGCTGAGCAACATTTGTTCCTCACGGTTCAGGATCTCCTTTTGACTTTGCTCCAGTCCCATTTGTTTTTGATAGAAGTCGACCGAATCGCTCAACAATTTCAGGGTCTTAGGCATATTCAATTCGTTAATGAAATTTTGGCGATGAGAAGTGCCCAGCAGAATGATAGATCCCTTGCCGGATACCTGAATACTTTGAGGATCCAATTGGGAAGTCAATCCAGTGACGACAAGATTGGTTTTGCCTGCTTCCACGCGGGTCTTGACGGCGCGTGTCACCTGGGCGCGGGCAAGAAATACGGTCACATCTGTGATTTTTGATTCGACTTGTTTCTCCGTTTGGGCCATAATGGCCGAAGAAAGTGTCAACACAATGACTAAAGCAGCGATGTTTTTCATAACATAAATTTAGCTATTAGATGCAGCCACCCCATGATTTCCATAACCCTGAATCAACTCTTTTGTCATTGAATCATGCAACAGCACTGACAATCGTGGTTATTTTTGGGCATGGAACAGGATACAATTTCATTTGACAAGCTCTGGCAATTCGCATACCAGATATTTATCAAGATCGGGTGCCCAGCAGACCAAGCCCGTACAGCTGCGGACGTCCTGCTGAGTGCCGACCTCAGGGGGATAGACTCCCATGGCCTCGCCCGTTTAAGCGGATACGTGAGGCTATGGGAAGCCAAGCGAGTCAATAGTAAGCCCTCAATACGAATCGTACACGAGTCACCCAGCACAGCTGTTGTTGATGGGGACCAGGGACTGGGACTGGTTATAGCCCCTTACGCAATGGAAGTAGCCATTGCGAAGGCAAAACAATGTGGGACAGGCTGGGTGGCAGTAAAAAACTCCAATCACTTTGGCATTGCAGGCTATCATGCTATGAAGTGCCTGCAACATGACATGATTGGTATGGCTATGACCAATGCCAGTCCGCTCGTGGCTCCTACTTTTTCTGTGGAACGACTGCTGGGAACAAATCCAATTTGCGTCGCAATACCAGCTAATGAACAACCTCCCTTTGTGGCTGACTTCGCAACAACCACAGCCGCCAACGGCAAGCTCGAGATTTTACAGCGAAAGAATCAGGATGCGCCGTTGGGATGGATCCAGAAGAAGAATGGTACACCCTCTACCAATGCGCATGAATTGAAAGAAGGCGGTGCATTGATCCCATTGGGCAGCGACAGGGAACATGGCAGTCATAAAGGTTTTTGCCTGGGAGCATGGGTGGATATTTTTTCAGCCGTACTTTCCGGAGCCAACTACGGTCCGTGGGTTCCTCCGTTCGTAAGTTTTCTGGCCCCGCCTGCTGATCCGGTTGGCGAAGGTATCGGTCATTTCTTTGGCGCTATGCGCGTGGACGCATTCCGTCCAGCAAAGGAATTCAAACACCACATGGATACTTGGATTGCGCGGTTCAGGTCAGCCAAGACCATTGAAGGTCAGCCTAGGGTGATCATTCCTGGTGATCCGGAAAGAGAATGTGAAGCAGAACGTCGTCGGAATGGAATTCCTCTTGAAGCCAGTGTCAGGAAGGATCTTGAAATCCTGGGAATAAAACTTGGAGTGGCTTTCTAACTCAGAAGGAAAACCAGATCCTAAAAACCCAGGGTGAGGTGAATGCAAAATCTCCTGCCTTATACAAAACGTCATAAAGTCCCATGGCATTAACTGCACCACGGCGGCCTATCGGCATGCTATAACCAACGCCTATCAGCCAGCGGTTGTACATTTTACGCTCAGAGTTCACGTAGGTGGGAGAATTTAGAAACATGTATTCGCTATATGCAAAAGCCTGCCCCAGATTATACCTGACGAATGGACTGAACCCATACTGATCGATCGTTTGGCTGATGTCAGGGTATTCATAATGCTGCCAGGTAAGTGAGGTTCCTACGGAAGTCTTCTCATTCAACATGTATCCGACAACCGGGTATAGCCCGACATAAAAATAACGGAACCCCTGGCTGTTCGTTCCCCCGTTCAATCCAAGTCCCCCACCAAAGTACCAGCGGTCTTTTCCCTGAGGTGCACCGTTACCCAACGTGATCTGTCCAATGGCCACTGCAGAGGTACACAAAGAGATGAACAGGATCAGTGAAATTCTCATGATTACTTGTCTTCAATGATATAAATATCCTCGGTTGGCTTCTTCATCAGATATTTTTCTCTCGCAAACTTTTCTAATAGTTCAGGGGTGCCCATCAACTCTTCACGGTCTTTTTGTACTTCCTTTATCTTTTCCTGATAGTATTCCCTTTCATTTTCAAGGGACCGCAGTTTGGCTGATAGCCGGTAGCGGTTGATGAGATCATTGGAATCCAGAAAAGTCATCCACACAAGGAACACTATTCCTGTCACCCAATAGAAGTTGCGAAGGATAGGGGGCAATCGCTTGAGCATAAGTTTAAAAAATGGACTTACGAAGATAGACAATGATTTCTAATTCTCTGAGATTACTGATTCCATATAGCGCTAACCTATTCAAAGGCTTCAAGCAGTAATGGCACTCACGACGGATCTTCAGAAACTGTTTTTCAAGGCATTGACCTGATAATTATCACCTTAAAGGAGCGATTAGTTCATTGTGCGAGCGTATTTTGGTTATTAACTCGTATTACTATGTGTAGATGGATGGCCTATTCAGGAGGACCGATCCGGTTGCAACAGCTGCTGTTCGAAGCACCCTCCAACCTGATCGACCAGAGTCTCAGCTCCCGGTCGGCAGAGACTCCAACCAATGGCGATGGATTCGGCATAGGTTGGTACGACAAGTTTGAAACACCGGGATTGTTTCACAGTATCCGGCCGGCCTGGAATGACTTTAACCTCAGAGACCTTGCAGCCCACATCGAGTCGCCCTTGTTTATGGCACATGTAAGGGCCACGTCGCTGGCAACTATTCAAGAGACCAATTGTCATCCCTTCCGGTACAAGAATTGGTTGTTTGTGCACAACGGAGAAATCTTTGAGATAGAAAAATTTCGGAGGGACTTAATCGTTGGTGTAGATCCCCTCTATTTCAACAACATACTTGGCTCAACGGATTCTGAACTCATGTTTCACCTGGCGCTTAGTTTCGGCCTGGAAAAAGACGTAGTGGGTTCGGTGGCGAGAATGGTTCATTTTGTGGAAGAGACAGGCAAGAAATACGGCGTTCATGAATCTGTATGGATGACCCTGGGAATCAGTGACGGCAAAAAGTTATATGGATTCCGCTATGCAAGCGACGGCAAAGCTCCTACCCTGTTTGTCAGCCCCACAGTAGATGAAGTGTACAAACTGAATCCCGGAAAAGAGAGGGCATTTGGCGAGTCGGCAAGGGCCATAGTATCCGAACCTATCGGAAAGTATCCTGAGCTGTGGAATGCGGTGCCGGAATCATCCACATTGCTTATCGAAAAGGAAAAGTGACCATAGCACCATTCCAGCCTGCAACAGCCACCTAGGGGAACCTTACTATAAGGTAGGGTGCAGCATATGTCATCTATCGATTCCACAAATCAACAAGCCCTGCGACACCGATACACCACACTTTCGGGGTTAGTAACCGAACTTGTTATTCCCTATTGGTCATGGATATTTATCATTCTTGGGGCAATGCTGCTTGAAACCGGAATGAGCCTCGCGGCGCCATGGCCTCTAAAAGTCATCATTGATTATGTTATTGTACAACACCCATTGCCGGTTCATCTCACCTGGCTGAATGAATGGTGGTCAGTGTATTCGCCGATGACGCTCGCCGCCCTGTGCGGCAGCGCCGTGGTTGTCATTGCGCTGCTGGGTGGAATAGCGGGTTATGTAGATAATTATTTTACAGAAAGTGTGGCGCAGTATATCGCCAACGACCTGCGGATAAAAGTGTACCGGCATTTGCAGCATCTGTCACTGGCTTATTATGATACCCACAGAATTGGCGAGCTATTAAGTACGATCACAGCAGATGTTACAACCATTCAGGATTTTGTTTCCGCAACTGTATTGAACATTCTGATCGATGGATTAACCATTGCAGGGATGTTTATACTTATGCTTTTCCTCCGCTGGGATTTCGCGATGATCAGCATCGGGATGGCTCCCTTCCTGCTGCTGTTCGTAATCCGCTTCAGAAGGGCAGTTAAACTTGCCACCCACGAAGTACGTCGGGACCAGGCCGAACTCGTAAATGTTTTGCAGCATGGATTGGAATCCATCCGCGCGGTGAACGCCTTTGGCCGCCAGGATCTTGAGGAGACCCGCCTGCGGAAGGTGAGTATGGAAACTGTGAAAGCCGCACTAAAAGCCAGAAAGATTAAGTCGATCATTTCACCCGTTTTCGCCGTGACTGCCTCTGTCTGCATGGGATTCGTCATATGGAGAGGTGCCAATCTCGTTATTGATGGTGCCATGACCATAGGCGCACTCACAGTATTTCTCGCCTACCTGAATAAGTTCTTCAATCCAGTAAAAGACCTTGGCAAGATGACCATAAGTATCGCTCAGGCCACGGTGTCGGTGGAGCGGATTCAAAGCATTCTGCTCGCGGACATGATTGTGCCACAAAAGCCGAATGCCAGGGATCCCGGTCGCCTCAAGGGCGACATCACTTTTGAGCATGTGCACTTCGCATACAAAAAAGAGATACCTGTACTTGACGACATTGATCTCAGCATCAAGGCTGGCCAGCGTATCGGGATATGCGGTCCAACCGGTGGCGGCAAATCCACCCTGGTGAGCCTGATCCCGCGGTTGTATGATCCCGTTATGGGGCGGATCACCGTTGACGGGATTGACATCACAGACTACACCCTTGAAGGCCTGCGCCGTGAAATCGGCTTTGTCCTTCAAGACACCATGTTATTCTTCGGAACCATTCGCGACAACATTGCCTATGGCAGGCCTGAGGCCACCGACCAGGAAATCATGGAGGCGGCCAGACTTGCCAATTGTCACGATTTTATCACGAAGCTCCCGGATGGATATCAGACAAAGATTGGCGAACGGGGACTTACCCTGTCGGGCGGAGAACGTCAAAGAATTGGAATTGCGCGTGCAGTTGTTCGGAACGCACCCATTTTAATTCTTGATGAGCCAACGGGATCGCTGGATACAGAATCTCAGAAGACAGTCAGCGATGCTCTTGAAAAACTGATGAAAGGAAAAACGGTGATTACAATCTCCCATCGTTTGTCCACCCTTGAAAATTGTGACAAGATTTTTGTCATTCACGAGGGGAGAATTGTGGAAGAAGGCACGCACGAGTCCTTGTTGGCTGAACATGGATTGTATGCGGAACTTTGGCGACTGGGGCAGAAGGTTTTGATAGATATTTGATTGCTTAGTCAAGCCATTTAAGTCCGTAGAACGAATTACCCGTACCGAACCTCCTCCCATCCCGTCACAAAGAAAAAAGGTCAGAGTTCCTATCTCCGACCTTTTCCCCTTGCCAGGTTCCAATCTGAAATCAGCAATCAGAAATCATTCTCTACATCTTCTTGCCTGGGAAGTATGCTACTTCTCCCAATTCCTCCTCAATCCTGAGCAACTGGTTGTACTTTGCCATCCTGTCTGAGCGGGAGGCAGATCCTGTCTTGATCTGACCGCAGTTCAATGCAACCGCCAGATCAGCGATTGTGCTGTCTTCCGTTTCGCCTGAGCGGTGAGACATCACGCTCTTATAGCTGTTGCGCTTTGCAAGGTTTACGGCGTCGATGGTCTCAGTCAAAGAACCGATTTGATTCACTTTCACCAGAATAGCGTTGGCTACTCCTTTGTTAATCCCTTCCTGGAGTAGTTTTACATTCGTTACGAAGAGATCGTCGCCTACCAACTGGATCTTGCTGCCTACGCTGTCGGTGAGTTGCTTCCATCCGGTCCAATCGTCTTCGGCCATGCCGTCCTCGAGCGAGATGATGGGATATTTCTTTACCCACTTCGTCCAGTAATCTGCCATCTCCGCCGGCTTCAGTTTCTTGCCAGAAGATTTTTTGAAATGATAGAGTTTGGTTTTGGAATCGTAGAATTCAGAAGCCGCAGGATCAAGCGCAATGCAAATGTCCTGTCCCGGCTTGTATCCGGCCTGTTCAATGGCTTTCAACACCACCTCGATTGCTTCTTCATTGGACTTCAGGTTCGGTGCAAATCCGCCTTCGTCTCCGACGTTGGTGGAGAGCTTCTTGTCGTGAAGCACCTTCTTCAATGTATGAAATACAGAGGCACCCATGTGAAGCGCTTCTGAGAAGGAGTCAGCCCCTACCGGCATCACCATGAATTCCTGAAAGTCGATTGAGTTGTCTGCATGGCTTCCGCCATTCAGGATGTTCATCATCGGTACCGGGAGTGTGTTGGCATTGACCCCACCAATGTATCGGAACAAGGACTGACCGCTTTCCATGGCCGCCGCTTTGGCTACTGCCAATGAAGTGCCGAGAATAGCATTGGCTCCCAACTTGCCCTTGTTGGGTGTGCCATCGAGCTCGATCATGACTTTGTCAATCAGATTCTGCTCGTAAACATCAAAGCCCACTACTTCTTCTGCGATCTTGTCGTTCACATTTGCTACAGCTTTCAGCACACCTTTGCCCTGATAGCGTTTCTTGTCACCGTCGCGAAGTTCCACAGCTTCGTTTGTTCCGGTGGAAGCACCGGAAGGTACCGCTGCACGACCGAATGCTCCGGCTTCGGTGGTTACTTCTACTTCTACAGTTGGGTTTCCACGGCTGTCAAGAATCTGGCGGGCGTGAATACTTTCGATTAGACTCATGGTAATGTGTTTAGTACGTTGAAGATTTATTTTGCTGCAACGGCCTGTGACTGGCTTTCTTT
>JBDHXU010000008.1:0-58650 GCA_039810905.1 Cyclobacteriaceae bacterium
AGGTATTTCTATGACCGCGGGATCCGGTATATCACGCTAACACATGGCAAAGACAATCAAATCTGCGACAGCTCCTACGACACCACCCACACCTGGAACGGATTGAGTCCTTTTGGAAAAGAAGTAGTGAGAGAAATGAACAAGGTGGGTATCATGGTGGACATTTCTCATGTGGATGACAGCACATTCTACCAGGTGCTGCGTCTAACAGCTGTCCCGGTAATAGCATCTCATTCCTCCTGCAGATTTTTTACGCCAACCTTTCAGCGCAATATGAGCGACGATATGATAAAGAAACTGGCAGCAAATGGTGGCGTAATTCAGATCAATTTCGGATCTGGTTTTCTTGACTCAGCTGTATCACAACAGAACAGTGCCAATCGGAAAAAACTCCAGGCATTGCTGGAGGAAAAGAAACTCCGGTTCACAGATTCATTGGCCAAGCCGGTCATTGAACAATTCAGAAAAGAAAATCCCTCTCTCTATGCTGATGTGGTGACCGTGGCCAATCATATCGATCATGTAGTCCAACTTGCCGGCATAGACCATGTCGGCATAGGTTCCGATTTCGACGGAGTGGGCGACAGCCTTCCCACCGGCCTGAAGGATGTGTCCCAGTATCCGAATCTGATTTATGAGTTGCTGAAAAGGGGCTACTCTGAAGAAGACATTGACAAGATCTGCTCAGGGAACGTATTTCGGGTCTGGAAGCAGGTAGCGGCATTTGCCGCGAAAGGCTGACGGCAACATGCGTGAGGCCGCATTCATTCAAAGGAACAAACCACGTTGGGAGGAATTTGAAAAGGTGGTTAGCAACCCCTCTACTGCTTCTCCTGACCGGCTTGCCGAACTATTCATTCAGGTCACGGACGATCTTTCTTTTTCAAGAACGCAATATCCCGACAGCAGAACAACTCAATATCTGAATGCTCTCGCTACGCAAATCCACCTTGAGATTTACAGGAACAAGAGGGAAGAAACAAGCCGCTTCATTACTTTCTGGCGGGATGAACTGCCATTGGTCTTCTATGAGGCAAGAAAACCAATGCTTTATGCATTTGTCATTTTCGTTCTTACGGCTTTGATAGGAGTAGTGTCTACACGCTTGGATGAAACCTTCGTCAGGCTCATCCTCGGTGATGATTATGTAAATATGACGCTTGAGAACATCCGTAATGGCAACCCCACCAAAGTATACGCCTCACGCGATGAAGCCAACATGTTCTTCATGATTGCCTGGAACAATATCATGGTCTCATTCAGAATCTTTATTACAGGCATTTTCTTTTCATTTGGAACCGGCGGACTTCTGGCCTACAATGGCGTCATGGTCGGAACGTTCATGACTTTCATGTACAATGAAAGCCAGTTCTCCCAGGCATTTCCGGTTATCATGTTGCATGGCACCATCGAATTAACTTCGATAATCCTCTCTGCGGCTGCTGGCTTCACCATGGGGAACAGTCTGCTCTTCCCTGGCACGTACTCCCGATTTGAGTCATTCCGCATAGGTGCCAAGAAAGGCCTCAAAATGGTGATGGGGCTGGTCCCTTTCTTCATCATTGCAGCGGCAATTGAGTCTGTTATTACCCGGTACGCGTTCATGCATTGGAGCCTCAAGCTGCTTATCATCTTCACCTCAGCCGCCGTGATGGTCTATTATTTCATAATTTATCCTAGCCAACTTACCCATGGAAGAATTCAAACTGATAGAATTTCAAAAGACACGTGATTTCAGCAACAAGATGAACGCGACGTTCATGTTTGTGCGCCAGAACATCATTGGTCTGGGCAGGAGCATGCTTTTCATTGCTGGTCCGCCTGTATTGATCGCATCTCTTCTGATCAGCAATTTCTTCAAGGACTTCTTCGGCCTGAGCATGCAGTCAGGCCAGGGTGATCCAGCTGCCTTTGCCGGCTATTTCACGTCCGTGAGTTTCTGGGCACAATTAGCTTTAATGATGGTTTTTGCCATTCTCGCCACCATACTGATGACCAGCATCAGTTACAATTACATGGTGCTGTATCGCGAGAGAAAATCCAGCCAGATCGAGGTCAATGAGGTATGGGAAAAAGTGAAAGACACTCTCTGGATGTACCTGTCAACGGCATTCATATTTGCCCTTCTTGCGATGTGCGCTTATATATTGATGGTGGTTCCCATCGTTTTGCTGGCCGCTGTCTCTCCATTATTGATCTTCTTCGGTGTATTGCTCATCATTATCGCTATTTTCTACCTGGCGGTAAGCTTCTCGCTGATATTTGTGGTGAGAACTTTCGAGCCCATCGGCATATTTGAGGCATTGGGAAGATCTTATCGCCTCGTTCAGGGCAAATGGTGGAGCACCTTCGGCCTGCTAATGATTCTTAATCTTATAGTAGGAACTATTTCCTCCATTTTCTTCCTTCCGGCCTATATAATTCTTATCACTCAGAGTCTGCACAATATTGAATCCGGAACTTATCAACCACCCTCGGATAGCACGGGCACCATCATTCTCGTGTTCATGACCTTGTACTATTTGTGCCAGCTCGTATTGTCATGCCTTCCCAACATAGGCCTTGCATTTCAATACTTCAACCTCGTCGAGCTCAAAGAAGCCAAAGGGCTTATGGGTCAACTTGAGAATTTCGGTCAGCCCAAAGGGCCAGACTCGCCCGCCGGAAACCTGTAGCACATGCGGGTATTGCTTTTGCTCTTGTTGATCCTCCCGGCTGGGGCAACGGCCCAGGACTCCACAGCCTGGCCATTATCCCCTGGCTACCTTCATGAAAGGGATTCTGTCACCATTAGCATACCCGATACCACTCATCTTGATGTCCGGGAATGCGATCAGAAAATTGTCAAACGACTAAGGGCTGACGATGATCTCGATTATCGCCAACCGCCTACTGTAGCAGAAAGTTTGTGGGATCGTTTTATACAATGGCTGTCGGAACTTCTCGGCGCTGTCATACAGGGCGCAATGGAAACAGATTGGGGCAAGGTTCTGCTGTATACCCTCGGATTGATCGTGCTGATTGTCGTTATCATGATGGTATTGAAAGTAGATGCCTTTCGCGTGTTCATCAGTTCATCAGACCAGGGGGCTTCTGCCTCCGCCGGCTTACATGAAAATATTCACGAAATGGATTTTGAGGAACTATTGCGGGAAGCCGTGGCCCGCAATGATTACAGAACAGCCATTCGCCTTTTATTTCTATTTGCCCTTAAAATACTCTCCGACCGTCATTTGGTGGAATGGAAGCCGGGCAAAACCAACCAGGATTATCTTGGTGAACTGTCTGTTGTAGAACTGAAAAAAGGATTCAATGAGCTCAGCTTCTACTTTGAATATGCCTGGTATGGTGAGTTCCCTGTGAATGAGACGATGTACAGGCGTATCCAGGATATTTTCGAGGACTGGAGAAAAAGTGTTGCATGAAGAAGGATTGGAAGTACATTCTTTATCTGACCGTCGCATTTGGTCTGTACATCGCGGCAAGAATGACAGAACCAAAGCAACTGGACTGGACACCAACTTATGCGAGCCGCGACAAGAATCCCTATGGCGGATATGCCTTGCATCAGTTTCTTCCTTCCATTCTAGAGGGTCAGCAGGTTACGGTTTCCAACAAGACGCTTTATGAACTGAAGGATTCATTGAAAACCGGTGACAATCTCATTATCCTCACCCACAGCCTTCACATCGGGAAGCAGGATTTCGACATTCTCCTTCATCATGTTGCTGAGGGTGCCACAGCATTTGTCAGCGCGCAGGATTACAACAAAGAATTCCTTGACACACTTCACATATGGACTTCCGACTACCTCTTCAGAAATGGGGTGCAGTCATTCAAGAATGATACAACCTGGCTGAAATTTGTTCACAGGCAACTTGACAGCACCCGTCATTTCCCTTTCAAAAGAGACAATATTTATAGCTACTTCACGCTGGGTGATTCTGCCAGGGCCATGATTGTGGCGGAGAATAATTTCCATCAACCGGTTACCGTCAGGATCAACTGGGGAAAAGGCGCACTTATCCTCAACTCCACTCCTCTCGCATTTACCAACATTTACGCAATCTCAGGGACCACCAATGAGTTTATTGCCCACACGCTTTCCAACCTTAACACACGTCGCACACATTGGACTGAATACTACAGCATCGGCAGACTGGAGGCATCTTCTCCGTTGCGGTTTATCCTGACACAGGAACCACTGGCCTGGGCCTACTACATCGCGGTTCTGTCCTTAATTGTTTTCATGCTGTTTGAAGGGAAAAGGAAGCAAAGGATCATCCCCATCATCAAGCCTTTGGAAAACACCTCACTGGAGTTTGTGGGTACGGTGGGGAATCTATACTACCAGCGAGGAGATCACAGGAACATTGCCGAGAAAATGATTCTCTATTTTTTTGATCAACTGAGATCGCGCTACAATCTCAATGCACTGCATACCAGCGAGGAGTTTTTTTCAGCCTTGTCCGGAAAGACAGGGCATAGTGTTTCTCATTTAAAAGAGGTGTTTACATTTATTGACACAATACGCGAACAAGCCCGGATCAATAAGGATCAACTTATACAACTTAACCTTATGCTGGAAAAATTCCAGCAAACTTCCTAACCTACCGCTATGTCAGATCATACCTTTGAAAGCCGTCTTAACCTGAGCGAACTTCAAAACAGCATCACGCGTGTGCGTGAAGAAATCGGCAAAGTCATTGTAGGCCAGACGCAAATGGTCAACCTGCTAATGACCGCACTTCTTGCCGACGGGCACGTGCTTCTCGAAGGTGTGCCCGGGGTGGCCAAGACCCTGACGGCCAAACTTCTCGCCAGAACGCTTGCAGTTGATTTCGCCCGTATCCAGTTTACTCCCGACCTGATGCCTTCCGATGTGTTGGGCACGTCTGTATTTAATCTCAAGACCTCGTCCTTCGACTTTAAGGCAGGTCCCATCTTTTCGAACATTGTTCTTATCGATGAAATCAACCGCGCCCCGGCGAAGACACAATCCGCGCTCTTTGAGGTGATGGAAGAAAGACAGGTGACAGTGGACGGCGTAACTCACTTGATGAAAAGTCCATATCTGGTCATTGCTACACAGAATCCCATTGAACATGAAGGCACTTATCGTTTACCTGAAGCGCAGCTGGATCGGTTTTTGTTCAAGATCACCATTGATTATCCTGATATGGACCAGGAGGTGATCATTCTGAAACGGCATCACGGGCGCCGGGTAATGACAGCTGTTGAAGAGGTAAAGCCTGTACTCACTGCCGACCAGCTTGCCGGTTTCCGTTCCGTGTCACAATCCGTTCATGTGGAGGAAAACCTGTTGAAGTATATTGCCCGGATCGCACAGGAAACCAGGAAGAATGCGATGCTCTTTCTTGGCGCGTCTCCGCGTGCATCGGTTGCCATGCTGAATGCCGCCAAAGCTTA
The DNA here is from genome assembly GCA_039810905.1 of Cyclobacteriaceae bacterium. GTDB lineage: Bacteria > Bacteroidota > Bacteroidia > Cytophagales > Cyclobacteriaceae > ELB16-189. The sequence goes on from JBDHXU010000008.1 coordinate 5,431, forward strand.
TGCCTCACTTGCCGGCCGGGATTTTGTGACCCCGGAAGACATCAAAACCATTGCTCTACCTGCGCTCCGTCATCGCATTTCACTTAATCCCGATAAGGAAATGGAGGGGGTGTCACCCGATGATGTGGTCCGGCAGGTAATAGACCGCATAGAAATTCCCCGCTGATGAAAGGGTACCGGCATCTTTTTCTTAACAACCGGCTTTTCACTGCAAGTGGCTTACTATCCTTCTTATTTATTCTCTGCTTTATTCTCAAAATCAACACCCTTGTACCCAAAATACTATTCTTCACTTTTGTCGCCTTCATCATAACTGATCTCATTTTGTTATTCCGCGCCCGCCGCGGAGTATCCGGTGAACGACAAACACCCGATCGCTTATCCAACGGGGATGATAATGGAATCGGGATATTGGTGCAGAACCATTATACCTTCAAAATATCCATTCGATTATTTGATGAAATCCCTCATCAGTTTCAGCGACGCGACCTGGAATTCAATTTTCATCTTCTGCCTGGCCAACAGCACCTGATCAATTATAAACTCAAACCTGTGATAAGGGGGGAGTATTCATTCGGTGTGGTTAATGCACTTGTGAGTACTCCGCTCCGGCTTGCTGCCCGGCGGTTTCAATGGGGTCAGCCGAAATTGGTGCCGGTATATCCGTCATTTCTTCAGATGCGAAAGTACGAGTTGCTTGCCATTCACAATCGTTTGACAGAAGTGGGTGTGAAGAAAATCCGCAAGATCGGTCACAACCAGGAGTTCGAAATGATCCGGGAATATGTAGGCGGTGACGATATCCGGACCCTCAACTGGAAGGCTACCGCACGACGATCAAGGTTAATGGTCAATCAGTATCAGGACGAACGATCCCAGCAGGTGTATTGCCTCATCGACAAGGGCAGGGTTATGCAAATGCCCTTTCAGGAAATGTCTCTGCTGGATTATGCCATCAATGCAAGCCTGGTCATTTCCAATATTGCGATTAAGAAATATGACAAAGCAGGGTTGATCACTTTCAGCGACCGAATCGGCAACATGGTTCCCGCCAGCAGGAAGAACAACCAAATCGGCTTGATACTCGAAGTGTTGTATCATCAGAAAACAACTTTTCCTGAATCCGATTTTTCACGTCTCCATCTTCATATCAGGAATAAACTCACTCAAAGAAGCCTGCTGCTTCTCTTCACCAATTTTGAAAGCCTGTACGCCATGGAACGGCAGCTCCCGTATTTGAAGAATTTGGCGCAGCGGCACGTATTGGTGGTTGTCTTTTTTGAGAACACTGAACTGAAGGCCCTCCTGGACCATCCTGCCAAAGACATCCGGTCTGTCTATCACAAGGCCATCGCTGAAAAATTCAGTTATGAAAAGAAGATGATCGTGGGAGAACTGAATCGCCATGGCATTCACACCATCCTCACCGCACCAGAAAACCTTACCGTACAAACGATCAATAAATACCTGGAGCTGAAAGCCAGGAATCTTATTTGATCAGATGTTCCTTTTCTTCAATTCAGCAATGGCGTAATCACAAGCTCTGGCCGTCATGGCCATATAGGTAAGGGAGGGATTCACACACGATGATGATGTCATGAATGATCCATCTGTAATGAAGACGTTCTTCACTTCATGCATTTGATTGAATCCGTTAAGAACGGATGTTCGTGGATCCTTCCCCATTCGTGCCGAGCCCATCTCATGGTTGGAGTTGCCAGGGAAAGACATGTTCTCAAAAGGCTTCACTCCCTTGTAGCCAAGCACCTCCAGCATCTCCGCCATGGCAACTGACATGTCATGATTCATCAATCGTTCGTTATCCCTGAACGCGACCTCCATGCGCAACACTGGCCGTCCAAATTTATCTGTCTTCGTGTGATCAAGGGTGACACGGTTGTCATGGTAAGGCAAACATTCTCCGAAGCCACCGAAACTAATTCCCCACGATCCGGGATGCTGAACTTTCTGTTTCAATTCACCACCCAACACCGAATTAGTGACAAAATCCCTCCATCCGCTCCTTCCTGCCCCGCCCTGATAGGCGAAACCACGCAAATAGTCCTTTCTTTTCTCGTTCACATTTCTGAATCGGGGAAAATAAAGACCATTCGGGCGACGACCGCTGTAGTATTTATCCTCGAAGCCTTCAACCGTTGCACTTGCCCCTGAGCCTTTATGGTGATCCATTATGTTGCGACCGACCTGGTCACTTCCGTTGCCAAGGCCGTTGGGGAATCGTTTCGAAATTGAATTAAGCAGAATATAGGCAGTACCCAGGGTTGATGCATTAAGAAAAATAACCCTGGCATAGAATTCCATCACATTCCCAGTCTGGATATCCATTACTTCCACTCCGATCGCACGACTTTTTTGTTCATCATAGAGAACATGGTTGACCAGTGTTTGAGTCTTCAAGGTGAGATTGCCCGTGGCAAAAGCTGCCGGCAGTGTGCCTGCATTGGTACTGAAATATGCTCCAAATGGACAGCCCCGATGACACAGATTTCTGTATTGGCAAATGCCACGCCCTTTAACAGGAGCCGTTGCATTGGCAACTCTTCCAATGGTCACCTTTCGATCCGGGAAATGCCGGGACAGTCTTTCACTGAAGTCTGTCTCCGCACAATTCATCTCCATGGGCGGCAGGAATACACCGTCCGGCAGTTGGGCTATCCCTTCCGATTTTCCTGACACTCCAATGAAACGTTCCACGTAGCTGTACCAGGGGGCGATATCTTTATATCGTATGGGCCAGTCAACTCCGATTCCTTCCTTCACATTTGCCTCGAAATCCAGGTCGCTCCAGCGGTAACAATGCCGTGCCCAAAGCAAAGAACGTCCTCCTACAATGTCACCGCGAATCCAGTCGAATCGCTTGGACTCCATATAAGGATTCTCAAGATCATTGATGTAGAAATGCTGGTTATCGGCCTGATAAGAATAGTGCCGGGATTGAATATGGCACCGGTTACGTGCTGCCTCCGTTAGACGTCCTCCATTGGGAAGTTGCCATGGATCAAGGTTCGCCGTGGGGTAATCCGGGTGACGCACCTCCGTTCCACGCTCCAGCATCAGCACGTTGAGTCCTTTTTCACACAATTCTTTAGCCGCCCATCCCCCACTGATCCCTGATCCCACGATTATGGCATCATAGGTATGTTGTTGCCTGCCTTCAGTATTCAGATACATTTTAGTAATGCTCTTCCCAATTTGGCAAATCTGCCGGAATGGATGAATAGCCTTGCACAACGCCATGCAAAGCAGTTCCGGGTCCGGTAAAAAATTATAAATGCAATTTCTCCCATAGGTGCTTTCCGTGATCTATTTTTGCGCCGGTTTACCCAACAATTCCCCCATCAGAGATGCCCCGCGACAGAAGTATTCGCTCCGTACTAATCATCGGAAGCGGACCTATTATTATAGGTCAGGCCTGTGAGTTCGATTACGCCGGCTCTCAGGCAGCCCGCTCCCTTCGTGAAGAAGGAATTGAGGTGGTCCTCATCAATTCCAACCCAGCCACCATCATGACCGACAAGATCAACGCGGATCATGTGTATCTGAAACCGCTGGAGAAGAAATACATCAGGGAGATCCTTGATAAACACCATATCGATGCTGTTCTGCCTACGATGGGTGGTCAAACTGCTCTCAATCTTTGTATCGAGTGTGACAAAGCCGGAATCTGGCAGCATTATGGTGTCAAGATTATCGGTGTCGACATTCTCGCCATAGAGACTACTGAAGACCGGGAGAAATTCAGGCTCAAGATGCACGAACTGGGTGTGGGGGTCTGCAAAGGCGCTACAGCTACTTCGTTTCTGGAAGGAAAGGAAATAGCCCAAGAGATAGGCTTTCCACTGGTCATCCGTCCTTCATTTACATTGGGTGGCACAGGCGGTGGTTTTGTGGAAAAACCTGAGGACTTTGATACCGCTCTCAATCGCGGACTTCATGCATCCCCGATACACGAAGTGCTCGTGGAAAAAAGCATCATGGGGTGGAAGGAGTATGAATTGGAATTGCTCCGCGACCAAAAAGGCAACGTGATTATTATCTGCTCCATCGAAAATTTTGATCCGATGGGCATTCACACGGGAGACTCAATTACCGTGGCCCCGGCCATGACCCTGCCAGACACAGTCTATCAGCACATGCGTGATCTGGCCATTCGGATGATGAATGGAATCGGAAAATTTGCGGGCGGATGCAATGTTCAGTTTGCAGTCAATCCAAACAACGACAACGAAATCATCGGCATTGAGATTAACCCGCGCGTTTCAAGGTCCTCTGCCCTGGCATCGAAGGCAACAGGTTATCCCATAGCAAAGATTGCTGCCAAGCTGGCCATCGGCTACAATCTGGATGAGTTGACCAACGCCATTACCGGCACTACAACAGCATACTTTGAACCGGCACTTGACTACGTCATCGTCAAGATTCCCCGGTGGAATTTTGACAAGTTCCAGGGAGCGGATCGCAGACTTGGATTGCAGATGAAGTCTGTGGGTGAAGTGATGGGTATCGGCCGCAACTTTCAGGAGGCTCTCCAGAAGGCCTGTCAATCACTCGAAATCCGGCGGAATGGACTTGGTGCAGATGGTAAAGGCCTTACAAAGCAGGCGGAACTCCTGGCCAGCCTCGAACATCCGAGTTGGAACCGTCTGTTCCATATATACGATGCCATGAGGCTTGGCATCTCTATGAAAACCATTCAGTCACTCACCAAAATTGACAAGTGGTTCCTCGAGCAGATTTGGGAGCTTATTGAACTGGAACAAGAGATCGAGAAGTATAAACTGGACACCATCCCGACCGAGCTGATGAGAAAGGCAAAGGAGAAGGGATATGCAGACCGTCAACTCGGCCACTTGATGGGATGCCTCGAAAGCGAGGTGCACAAGAAGAGGAGGGAGATGGGGATAAACCGTGTTTACAAGCTCGTCGATACCTGTGCTGCAGAGTTTGAGGCCCGTACTCCTTATTACTATTCCACTTATGATACTGAAAACGAGTCCGTCGTTTCGCACAGAAAAAAAGTGATCATTTTGGGTTCCGGCCCCAACCGCATCGGGCAGGGAATCGAGTTCGACTATTCATGTGTACACGGCGTACTTGCAGCAAAGGAATGCGGCTATGAGACCATCATGCTGAATTGTAATCCGGAGACTGTATCAACGGACTTTGACATAGCCGACAAACTCTACTTTGAACCCGTCTTCTGGGAACACCTGTGGGATTTGATCCAGCACGAGAAGCCCGAAGGAGTGATTGTGCAGCTTGGTGGTCAGACCGCGCTCAAACTCGCGGAGAAACTGCATAAGTATGGCATTAAAATCATGGGGACGTCGTTTGATGCACTCGATCTTGCTGAAGACCGCGGCAGCTTTTCATCCCTGCTAAAAGACCTCAACATCCCTTATCCCGATTTCGGTGTGGCTACCAATGCCGATGAAGCCCTGGAGGTTTCCAAGACCATTGGATTTCCTCTGCTCGTCAGGCCTTCCTACGTACTGGGAGGACAGAGCATGAAGATCGTCATCAATGAAACTGAACTCGAGAATCATATTATCGATATCTGGAAACATCTCCCGGAAAACAAAGTGCTGTTGGACCATTTCCTCGATGGTGCGATAGAGGCTGAGGCTGACGCCATTTGTGACGGTGAAGATGTCTATATCATCGGCATCATGCAGCACATTGAGCCAGCCGGTATCCATTCTGGTGATTCCTATGCAGTGTTGCCGCCTTACAACCTTGGCGATTTTGTCGTCAAGCAGATTGAAAGCTATACCAAACGAATCGCTGTGGCACTGAAGACTGTTGGATTGATCAACATTCAATTCGCAATCAAGAATGACAAAGTCTATGTAATCGAGGCCAATCCACGCGCCTCACGTACTGTGCCTTTTATCTGCAAAGCCTACGATGAACCTTATGTGAATTACGCCACCAAGATCATGCTTGGCCAGAAGAAGGTGAAGGATTTCCAATTCAATCCGGTAAAAAAGGGTTATGCCATCAAGGTGCCTGTGTTCTCATTCAGCAAGTTCCCGGATGTAAATAAGGAGCTCGGCCCGGAAATGAAATCTACAGGAGAAGCCATTTATTTCATCGATGATCTGATGGACGACTACTTCCTTAACATTTACGCGGAAAGGAATCTGTATTTGAGCCGATAGCGCTAGATCTCTGCCGCCTGGATCAAAAGCCTTTTCAGGTGGAAACGATTAACTTTGTGTTACCGTTAAATCAATATGCTTAAACTCATCATCATACTGGTCCTGTTGATTTACGTTCTCAACAAGATTAGTGTGATTTTCCTGGGCTCTGGCAGTCGTATGCAACAGCCTCCCCGGTACCGCCAGGAGGCGCAGGACGGTAAAATCCATGTTGACCGCATGCCCGGCAAGACCGGCAAAAAGAGTGACTTTAAAGGCGGTGAGTACATTGACTACGAAGAAGTAAAATAGGTCTCCGGCCATGGAACGGGTGCATTTGTACAAATACCAGGCTGCAGGAAATGATTTCATTCTGGTAGATAACCGCACGAATCAAACCCACTTCGCCAACGAGGAAATTGACCGCCTTTGTGACCGTCGTTTTGGAATTGGAGCCGATGGCCTGATCCGGCTGGAACGTGAAGAGGGATACGACTTCAGGATGATCTATCACAACCGTGACGGGAGCCAGACATTTTGCGGGAACGGTTGCCGTGCCATTGTACATCTCGCCCATTATCTTGGCATAATTGAAGGAAAGGCCAATTTTATGGCTCACGACGGCCCGCATGAAGCGAGGATTGTCACACCTGGCATAATTCGGGTATCGCTTTTAAAGGTGCCCCCTCCACTTGTCAAAGGGGAGAATGATTTTTATATCAATACAGGTACAGATCATCACGTCAGGTTTGTCACCCAATTAAACAGCTACCCTGTTTTTGAAGAAGGAAGGAAGATTCGTTATAGTGAAATATATCCGCGTGGCACCAATGCCAATTTTGCAGAAGTGCTGCCCGAGGGAATCGTTGCTTTCCGCATTTATGAAAGAGGGGTCGAAGATGAAACCTATTCCAGTGGATCTGGTGCCACTGCCTGCGCGCTGGTTGCCTCAGGCAAGTACGGATTGATCTCCCCCGTACGCCTTTCGGCGCGTGGAGGGAACCTGGAAGTTGGTTTCAAAAAGAACGATGATGGCTCCTTCTCTGATGTCTGGTTCCAGGGCCCAGTTCAGCTGGTGTTTGAAACAGATTACGCGACGGGCAAATAGCGATCTACCGTCCGGAGCCGGGCAGTTTTGTGCAATTTTCATCTACAAAGGCTTTCCCAAACCTTGTTTTTGATGAGTTTGGGCCGTTTTAAAGTTCGGCACTGAAATTCGGATAGAGGCTCCGATTTAATATCCGATCATGCTTCGCAACTACATTATTGTGGCCCTTCGCAATCTCTGGCGCAACCGAACCTTTTCCGCCATTAATATCATCGGCTTGGCAGTGAGTATGTCAGTCTGCCTTGTGGTCATATCCATTGTGATTCAGAATTACAGTTATGACCGCTTCCAGACGAACAGGGATAGAATGGTGCGTCTTACCCATGAAAGACATGAATTTGGAATGAAGATCCCATTTGCATCCTCGCCGATCCCTGCAGGGAATTATTTGCGCCAGAATGTTCCTGGTATTGCGGATGCTGCGATAGTCACGCCTTATAACACAGATATCGTTGTAGGGGATGATGTGTTTCAATCTCGTGGACTTTTCGCAGACAATGCGTTCTTTAGGATGTTCAGTTTTTCAGATCACACTGATCCATCATGGTTAAAAGAACCGTACCGTATGATTCTTACGTCCACCTCTGCAAAGCGTCTCCTCGGTGGAAGAAATCCGGTAGGCCAGCATTTGGAAATCACTGGCCTTGGATCATTCACTGTTGAGGCAGTGATTCCTGATCCGCCCTCTACCTCCCACATTCAATTCGCATTCCTGCTTTCTTCCGCCACCTTGACAGACGCGCATCATTCACTCGTGGATGATTGGAATGCTCTCAATGAAAGCTACTGCTACTTTCTGCTTGATGAGGGTACAGACTTAAGTCAAATGCAGTTGATACTTGACGCCATGTCAAAGGAGCACTACGGTTCACAGGATCAGCAGATTGGATTCCGGTTGCAATCATTCAACAGTATTGCTCCTGCCCAGGGATGGATGAACAACGAAATGTCGGGCATTCCACAGGCTGCCTCTACTTACTTTCTGATTGGCATCACATTGCTTATTGTCCTCTCGGCCGGTTTTAACTATACTAATCTGTCTATTGCAAGGGCATTTACCCGTGTACGGGAAGTAGGTCTTAGGATGGTTTCTGGCGCCAGCAGGAGACAGGTTTTCACCCAGTTCGTCGCAGAAGCTGTGCTTATCAGTCTGATTGCTCTTGTTTTTGCTCTCAGCCTGCTTGGTCCACTACAGTCACAGTTTGTCAATCTTATTGGAGCGGGAAGAGGAGTCGACTTTGCGACGGATTACCGCGTCTATCTTGCCTTTACTCTGTTTGCTGTATTTGTGGGCATTACCGCAGGATTCATACCGGCAACGCTGCTTTCCAACTTCAAACCTGCTGAAACGCTGAAAAGCATAACGGGACTGAAACTTCTGAAGAGGGTAGGGCTTCGAAACGCACTTGTAATCTTCCAGTTTGTTCTTTCCATTGTCTTTCTGATTACTGCACGGGTCATGACCACCCAGTTTCAGTATGCCATGAACAAAGATCTTGGCTTTCAGCGCTCTGGAATTATAAATGTCGATTTGCAAGGTGAGGACTACAGGAGATTTGCACAGGTTATTTCACAGAACAAAGATGTAAGCTCCATATCTGCTTCATCAACCTTGCCTGCGACGAATCAGGGGGCAATGACTTCCATGACCAATCCCATTACAAAAGAAAAAGCCGATGTGTTCTTCATTTCAGCTGACCCTGATTTTGTTCCGAATCTGAAATTCAAACTCGTGGCCGGAAAGAATTTTCCTGAAATTATGCTTGATAATCAAGAACAATTCATCCTTGTAAATGAAACCCTGGTGAGGCAGATGGGCTATGGGGCTATTCAGGATGCTGTGGGCCAGGAAATCGAAACTGAAGATTCCCGTGTCCGCATTGTGGGTGTGCTGCAGGACTTCCACTACAGGCCAGTGGATGCCGATGTGCCGATCGGTCCTTGCGCCATCCGGTATCTGCCATCCCAGTTTCACTATGCCAACCTAAGAATTGCAGGAGACAACTTTGAGTCTGCCTTGATCTCCGTCAAGAAAAGCTGGCAGAAGCTGAACAACGGAAAGGCGTTTATATACAAAAGCTATGAAGAAATGGTTCGCAACGCCCTCGGACGCTACCGAATCATGAGTACCCTGTTGACATTCGTATCATGGCTTGCCATGATCATCGCCTGCCTCGGTATGCTGGGTATGGCCATGTACACGCTTCTCAATCGTCAGAAAGAAATTGCGGTGCGCAAGGTGGTCGGCGCGACCTCATCTCAGGTCGCAACTACTCTTTCACGCGTATTTCTCATTCAAATGACGACGGCAAGCCTGATTGCCGTACCATTGGGATATTTTGCCAACCTTCTCTGGCTGGAGAGACTACCATATAAACTCGACATAGGTCCCGGGTTGCTCCTGATAAGCGTTGGAATTGTCATGGGCGCAGGATTATTGACCGTTCTATCCCAGTCATTTAAATTCTCGAAGGCCAATCCAGTCAATTTCCTAAGAAAGGAGTGATCTGGCCCTTCAAGGTAATTCCGTATTGGGCCTGCCAAAATGCCGTTCCTGAAAACGTGGAACTATTATTGCGTGCTGAAAACCTTAACTTTACGCCCCATTTGAGTACCCCGAGGTTGCTTTTTGAAGCCACCAGAAGGGTTCAGACCGGCGCAAGGGTTAAGCAATTCACATGTTACAATTCATAGCCAAAATATTCGGAACGAAATCGGACAAAGACATCAAGCGGGTGATGCCGCTGGTGGAAGCAACCAAGAAAGAGGGGGAGAAACTGCTAAATCTTACTCATGACCAACTGAGGGCTCAGACCAAAGAGGTTACCAGTGTAATCAATGCTGCTCTCAAACCCATTGATGATCAACTCGGTGGCCTTCATCAACAGATTCAGGATCATCCCGAACTTGACCTTCATGAAAAGGAAGCCATTTTCCAGCAAATTGATAAACTGGAATTGGAACGTAATAAGGAGTTGGAGCAGGTGCTGATGACGGTGCTGCCCACTGCATTCGCCATCGTACGGGAAACTGCGCGCCGGTTCAAGGACAATGACTATCTGGAAGTAACGGCTCAAGACTACGACCACCGCTTCGCTGCAACGTATGAGAATGTCAAGATTGAAGGAGACAAGGCCCGCTGGTTCAACCAGTGGATGGCGGCCGGCAACCTCATTAAGTGGGACATGGTCCATTATGATGTTCAGATCATCGGAGGTATCGTGCTGCATGAAGGAAAAATAGCTGAGATGGCTACCGGTGAGGGGAAAACACTCGTCGCAACCTTTCCAGCCTTTCTCAATGCGCTCGCCCGCAGAGGCGTTCATATTGTGACCGTCAATAATTACCTGTCGCGTCGTGACAGTGAATGGATGGGACCGCTGTTTCAGTTTCACGGACTCAACATTGATTGCATCGACAAGCACGAACCCAACTCACAGGCGCGCCGGAATGCCTATCAGGCGGATATCACTTACGGAACGAATAACGAATTTGGATTTGACTATCTCCGAGACAACATGGCCCGCGATCCTGAAGAGCTGGTACAGCGGGGGCATCATTATGCAATGGTCGACGAGGTGGACAGTGTATTGATTGATGAAGCCCGTACGCCTCTTATTATTTCAGGTCCAGTGCCGCGCGGAGACGAGCATGAGTTCTATGATCTGAAGCCAAGAATATTCAAGGTGGTTGAAGCGCAGAAAAAACTGATTACACAGTACCTCAATGACGCGCGCAAACAGATAGCCGACGGCAATGAAAGGGACGGCGGGTTGGCACTCTTCCGCGCCTACCGGGGAATGCCCAAATTCAAACCGCTGATCAAATACCTCAGCGAGACAGGCATGAAGGCCATTCTGCAAAAGACAGAAAACTTCTACCTGCAGGATAACAAAAAGGAGATGCCTAAAGCTGATGCCCCCCTCTTCTTCGTCATTGACGAAAAGGACAACAGCGTGGAACTAACTGAAAAGGGCATCGATCTCATCACCGGCGAAGGGGAAGATCCCCGGTTTTTCATACTTCCGGAGATCGGACTGGAACTTAACAAGCTGGAAAAAGATGCGAGCCTTAATACCACTGAGCGCTTTGAAAAGAAGGAAGAGCTTATCAGGGAATACACCACAAAGTCACAGCGCATCCACAGCGTCAATCAGTTATTAAAGGCCTATACACTCTTTGAAAAAGATACCGAATACATCATCGTTGATGGAAAAGTCAAGATAGTAGATGAGCAAACCGGCCGGGTGCTGGAAGGACGACGCTATTCGGATGGTTTGCATCAGGCCATTGAAGCGAAGGAAAATGTGAAGGTGGAGGACGCCACCCAGACCTATGCCACCATCACGCTGCAGAATTACTTCCGCATGTACCACAAGCTGGCAGGGATGACCGGAACGGCGGAAACGGAGGCAGGCGAGTTGTGGGATATTTACAAACTGGACGTGGTGGTCATTCCCACCAACAAACCCATCACCCGCAAAGACATGGATGATCTCGTGTATAAGACCATGCGCGAGAAATTCAATGCGGTGGTGGAAGAAATTGTATCTCTTACCAAGGAGGGCAGGCCGGTGCTGGTCGGCACTACCTCAGTTGAAATTTCAGAACTGCTCAGCCGCATGCTGCAGATGCGAAAAATCAAGCACAATGTGTTGAATGCCAAACAGCATCAGCGTGAAGCGGAAATCGTGGCTGAGGCAGGCAAACCCGGCACTGTTACCATTGCAACCAACATGGCCGGCCGTGGTACCGACATCAAACTGACCCCGGAATCCAGGGCTGCCGGTGGTCTTGCCATTATTGGCACAGAGCGTCACGAATCACGGCGGGTGGATCGCCAGTTGCGTGGCCGGTCAGGTCGCCAGGGTGATCCGGGAACTTCAAAGTTTTATGTTTCACTCGAGGATAACCTCATGAGGTTGTTTATGCCCGAGCGTATTGCTCGTATCATGGATCGCCTGGGACTCAAAGAAGGAGAAGTAATCTCGCACTCCATGGTTACAAGCTCCATCGAACGTGCGCAAAAGAAGGTGGAGGAAAATAACTTCGGTATACGAAAACGTCTCCTTGAGTATGACAACGTCATGAACTCACAGCGTGAAGTGATCTACAAGCGAAGAAAGAATGCGTTGTTTGGCGAGCGTTTGCAGTTGGACATTCTCAGCATGCTGTTCGATACATGCGAAGACATGGTGATCAACGCAAAAGCGGGGGATAGTTTTGAGAACTTCAGGGTCAATGTTCTCACTGTGCTTGGCTTTGATCTCGCCATGACCGAAGGTGACTTCATGAGTCTCGATCAGACGGTTCTGGCCGAAAAATTGTATCAGGAGGCCCTCACTTATTATGACTCAAAAAATAAGCTTGTTGCAACCCGGGCCATGCCGGTCATCGACGACATTTACAAAACACGGGGCGCAACCATCCAGAATATTCTTGTCCCTTTCACCGATGGCATGAAGCAAATTGGTGTCGCAGCACCTCTTAAAAAGTGCATTGACACCAAGAATGCTGAATTGGTGCGATCGATGGAAAAGGCTATAACGCTCGACATCATCGACCAGCAATGGAAGGAGCATCTCCGTGACATGGACGACCTGAAGCAAAGCGTGCAAAATGCCGTTTATGAACAGAAAGATCCGCTTCTCATTTACAAATTCGAAGGATATGAGGCGTTTAAGCGCTTCATCGGCCGCGTAAATGAAGAAACCGTTTCCTTTCTCATGAAGGCCGAAATCCCTGTACAGGAGCCGGAACGGGTTCAGGAGGCCAGAACCATGAGACGCCAGCGTTACAGCGAACAGAAAGACGAGTCACGGTCCCTGCTGGAGGGAGGCGGTGGCTCACCAGAACAACCTGCACCTCAGGTGGAACAAAAAGTTATGCCGGTCAAGTCAGAAAAAGTAGCTGGAAGAAACGACAAGGTCACTGTTCAATATCCTGATGGCAAGGTGTTGAAGGACATCAAATACAAGAAGGTTGAAGATGACATCCGGAACGGAAGATGCATTGTTATTGAACAATGAGCAGGCAATTCAACCATATTGTGATTCTATTTGTCCTTGCTGCAATAAACCCTGCCACGGCTCAGAAAACGCGACCGTATTACCACGAAGACCTTTATCCGCTAAGGCCAAAGTTTGAAGATCCTATCGACACGATGGTTCAGGCGGGGCACAAGAAAAAGCCCGATGTTGTGGCTGAGAACACCGTCAACAGACCCGTCGATGCGGTGCTGGACAGCATCAACCGTTTTAACGTCACAAGGAAATTCATTGAGGGCTACACCATCCAAATCTATTCCGGACAAAATCGGGAGGAAGCGATGAATTCCAAAAAGAAACTTTTGGCTGACCTCACCGACCTCACCGGTGAACTCGAATACAGTCAACCAAAGTTCCGCGTTAAAGTGGGCAGCTATTATTCCCGGCTCGAAGCCCAAAAGGACCTGTACCGTCTGAAGAAAATATTTCCCAACGCCATCCTGGTGCCGGAAAAGATTCTTGTCCGCTGATGTCACTGCTTCGGTCTATCAAACAGCATTCACAGGATTTGTCAGGCGAAGTCATTTCCTGGAGAAGGCATTTTCATGCGAACCCCGAATTATCCTTTGAAGAATACCAGACGGCCTCTTTTGTTGCCAATACCCTCAGACAGATTGGCCTTCAACCCAAGGAAGGTATTGCTGGAACGGGTGTTGTCGCCCTTGTTGAAGGAAGGAATCCGGACAAGAAAGTGATTGCCTTGCGTGCCGACATGGATGCACTGCCTATCCGGGAAGTGAACGAATCGTCATTCACTTCAACAAAAGAAGGTGTCATGCATGCGTGTGGCCATGATGCTCATACTGCATCTTTACTTGGAACCGCAAGAATTCTGCATGCGCACCGCGATCAATTCGAAGGAACCGTCAAGTTGATTTTTCAGCCTGGCGAGGAAAAGAATCCAGGAGGCGCATCCCTTATGATCAGAGACGGAGCTCTGCTTAATCCCAAACCAGCCGGCATCATTGGGCAACATGTAATGCCTCTGTTACCGGCAGGAAAGATCGGCTTCAGAGAAGGAATGTACATGGCAAGTTCCGATGAAATCTATTTGCGCGTGATTGGAAAAGGCGGACATGCCGCCGCACCCGACTTACTGGTGGATCCGGTTGTGATTACTGCACATCTTATCATCGCACTTCAGCAAATCATCAGCAGGAATGCCAGCCCCAGGCAGCCCAGTGTTCTCTCATTCGGAAAGATCATCGCCAACGGCGCTACTAATGTGGTGCCGGATGAAGTGCAAGTGGCCGGCACCTTCCGCGCCATGAACGAGGAGTGGAGGGAGGATGGCCTGCAAAAATTAACGAAGATGGCTGAGCAGCTTGCCAGCGGAATGGGCGGGCGGTGCGAAGTGACTATTTCCCGTGGTTATCCTTACCTCGAAAACGATCCATCCCTTACACGACGGGCAAGAGAGGCAGCAGAGGCCTATGTAGGAAGGGAAAATGTGGTTGACATCGAACTCACACTTGGTTCCGAAGACTTCGCATTCTACTCTCATGTTATCCCTTCCTGCTTTTACAGATTAGGAACAAGGAACGAGTCAAAAGGCATCACTTCTTACATTCACACCCCCACCTTTGATATCGATGAAGATGCTTTGGCCATTGGTCCCGGGCTCATGGCATGGATGGCGATCCAGGAACTCGGGCAAGACGAGCATTGAAACTGCTCATCATAAGTTAATCTGAAATCAACCCATCATAGCTGACTGGCTAGTATCTTTAGTGCGTGCCATTGAGTGAAAAACAATCCGGTCCTGTCCCCCCCAGCATTCAATGGGGCATTATTTGGCGAAATACCGGCTATATCCTTTTGGCTCTGCTGGTGTTTCTGCTGGCCTTGGATCTGATGTTGTCTTCCCTGCAGCATCTGGGCCGTTCAGCAGCAGAGACTATTATTCTGGCAACGTCCAATCCCTTCACATCCCTATTCATTGGCTTGCTGGTAACTGCCATCATCCAAAGCAGCACTGCTACTACGTCCATGACCGTTGCACTGGTGGCAACTGGGTCGCTGACGCTAGAAAGTGCCGTTCCCATTATCATGGGAGCGAACATTGGCACTACCATCACGAGTACTATTGTATCATTGGGTTTTGTAACGAGGAAGAAAGAATTCCGAAGGGCTGTTTCAGCTGGCACCTACCATGATTTCTTCAACATACTGACGGCAGCCATACTTTTCCCATTGGAATATTATTTCCAGTTCCTTTCCAGGATATCGGAGTACCTGGCTTCCACCTTCTTTAAGCAACCCATACAAGGTAAAACGGAATTCGCCTTAATGGGAGGATTCAGTCGCATCACGGATTGGGTGGCTCAAACCATTGACAATGGATTGATCTTGATCATTATATCATTCGCTTTTCTTTTTGGTTCCATCATCTTTTTCAGAAGAGTGCTTACCAACCTGCTTGGTTTCGGCTCTCCGGAAAAATTCCAGCAATTCTTTTTCAGGAGCCCTGTCAAATCATTTGGCTGGGGCCTCCTTACCACAGCCGCCATCCGATCGAGCTCTGTTACGACATCGCTGGTTGTACCACTGGTTGCAAAACGAGTGGTGACCCTCAAGAGCGCCGTACCGTTTATTCTGGGAGCCAATATTGGAACCACCATCAGCGCATTTGTAGCTGCCATTGCCAATTCCAATGCGGCCATCAGCATTGCCATCGCACACTTTCTTTTCAACTTCCTGGGGATTCTGATATTTTACCCAATCGCTGCGCTTCGACGGATACCGGTAGAGCTTGCCAAAGGACTTGGGCGACTTACCATGCGCTATCGACTTGCCGGTCTGCTTTATCTTTTGGTTACTTTCTTTTTCCTCCCGTTCACTCTGATTTATTTTAACCGGGATGCCGTTTCCGTGACGGAGCTTGAGTATGTAAGGACAGAAAAAGGCAAATCCCTTGCCTATGCAGTGATCACAAAGACCTTTCAGAATCAAACCATGGGAAGCTGGAGCCTGTACAACGAAAGACAACCGGAAGGCAACAGGAGCATGTATTCCGTTTATCGCAAAGGCAACATTCTGATCATAAACGACGAATTGTTTGAATTGCGCAGGCCCGGATTCTGCAGGGACGGTGAGGACAGGGAAGGCAAATACCACAACTGTATAAAAGAGATTATTGCACATCTCTCGCTGAACGCAGGAGTGGAAGGCGACTCTGTTTACATTTTTGAAAAGATATATGAACCCACGGGTATGAAAGTGAATAATTATATCAGCGCACCGCTCAATCTTGTGCTTAAGAGAGAAAAAATTGATTCTTCCGGACAGGTTCTCGTACGGGAAGAACTGATGGACATTCGCATCAAATAGGGCTGACGAATCTCCCTCAGCCATTGCGCAAAATGGCGTATATTGGCAGAAGTATGAACAAGATCTCAGAATCGGTTCTTAAATTCTTTCATCTGGATAACCTGGTCCAAAATCTGACCGGCTATGTTGAAGACCGGATCGAGTTGATGAAAATTGAGATTCGTGAGGATGTGGCCAAAGCAATGGCCCGTACCCTGCTTATTGTTGTCCTGTTTCTGCTGGGCTTCTTATTCCTGGTTTTTCTCAGCGTTGGATTGGCTCACTTTCTGAATAGTTTCTTTGATGCCTCCTATGCGGGGTACTGGCTTGTGGCAGGTATCTATGGTTTGATATTTCTCATACTCTTTATAGCAAGAAAAGCGATCTATCACTCTTTTGAATCCCATCTCTCAGGGATGATGAAATCAAAAAGCAAGAAGCATGGAACTGCTTGAAACCCAGGATCCGGATAAGAAGAAACTTGTTGAATCTTCCGATCGCCATAAACGAGCCTTGGAAAAGGAAATCGGCCAGCTGACCGAGAAGACTGATCGGGTGCTTACCAATGCGCTGATCATCGGAGGTTCCCTCGCACTTACGTACTTCATCGTCAGTGGTCTCGCCTCCCGCAAAAGAAAGAAAAGAAAGGCGGCAAGAGCACAGGCTGCTACGGATGAGGGTGAGTCATCAACCCTTACAGTGGAATCTGGCGAAGTCGATACTGGCCCGTCATTCATTAACAAGCTGGGCACCAAAATCGTGGACCAGGCCACGTTGATGCTGTTAAGTCTGGCCCGGGAGAAACTCGCGGAATATCTTGAGACCCGAAAGTCGAAGGATGAAAATTCTTAAGACGTTACAGGAGCGTCGGGTCACCGGCAAAAAATCCATAGGTGTTCTCATTGATCCGGATAAAGTGGATGAAGTTGATCACCTCAGACCACTCATTGGGTTGGCCAATGAAAATTGCGTTGACTTTCTTCTTGTTGGCGGAAGCGTGCTCACCACCAACAACCTTTCCGAAGTCATTGGTTGCATTAAAGAGGAAACAGGCATTCCGGTAATTCTATTCCCCGGAAGCTCCGTTCAGATCGATCCCTCTGCAGACGCCATTTTGTTCCTTTCCCTTATTTCAGGACGTAATCCCGATTACCTGATTGGTCAGCACGTGCAAGCCGCACCCATCCTTAAAAGTTATTCCCTGGAGATAATCCCTACCGGGTACATACTTATCAATTCCGGCAAACTTACTTCGGTTGCCTATGTGAGCAATACCCTCCCCATTCCAGAGGACAAGTATTCACTTGCAGCCGGTACCGCCATGGCGGGCGAGATGCTGGGCATGAAACTTATCTACCTTGATGCCGGAAGTGGCGCAGAACGTGAAATACAGCCCAGGATGATCCAGACCGTGAGAAACAGTGTTGACGCTCCGCTCATTGTTGGCGGCGGTATCAATAACGCAGATAAGGCCGTTAAGGCACTTGAGGCGGGAGCCGACATGATTGTAGTAGGAAATGTCCTTGAAAAACATCCGGATATGCTAGCCGACATAAGCGACCGCGTGTACGACTGGAACCGTGCCATCCAGGCCCGTAATTAGGACACCCAGGCCCTGTCAAAAATTTCTATCATCAACCTGCTATGATCAGAATCATAGGAGGCTTCAGTGGATTGGTCAAGATTTGATGAGCTAAATCATCAGCAAATGACCCTTGTAGCCCATGACCGCATACAGCAAACACTTTCCGAAATTGTAATCCACAATCCAGCCGCAAAGGCGGTATTCGACAAGTATAATCTTGACTATTGCTGTGGCGGCCGGCAGGCGCTAGCTGATGCCGCGGTGAATCTTGGACTGGAGCCTGAAACCATATGGGCTGAAATTGAAAACATGCCCGTGGTTTCTGACGCTATGGCTCTTCGCTATCACGAGTGGACCATGTCATTGCTGATTGATTTCATCGAGCAAAACTATCATCAATATGTGCGCAAGTCCATACCTCTATTGAGCGAATTATTAGGTAAGGTCACAGCCGTTCACGGTGAACAACATCCTGAATTGCAATCCATTCAAAGCGAGTTTGAGGTTCTGGCCGGCGATCTGATCAGTCACATGAAGAAGGAGGAATTGGTTCTTTTCCCTGCACTGCGTGAACTGGAACAAACAGGAGGGCAAACGGATCATCCAATCGCTTTAATGATAGAGCATCCTATCGCGGCCATGCAGCATGAACATGATATCGCAGGCGATTTGCTAAAATCCATCCGGGAATACTCCAATCATTATGAAGTACCGGCGGACGGTTGCGTTACCTACCGGTTGACCTACAAGAAGCTGGAGGAATTTGACAGGGAATTAGTGAACCATATTCATCTTGAAAACAACGTTCTGTTCAAAAAGAAATACTGATTCGAAAAGACATTTTTTAAACTTAACCGATATGGAACTAAACCAACGAATACTCAGTGACCTGGTCATTCACATGAAGTATGCACGTTACATCCCTGAGCTGCAGCGCAGGGAAGTGTGGCCTGAAATTGTAAAGAGGTACGGGGACATGATGATCCGAAAATATCCGAAACTGGAAAAGGATATTTTGGACAACCTGTCCTATGTCTATGACAAGAAGATTTTGCCTTCAATGAGGGCAATGCAGTTTGCGGGGCCTGCAATAGACCGCAACAACAGCAGAATCTACAATTGTGCCTACCTGCCTGTGGATGATATCAGGGCATTTTCCGAAACGATGTTCTTATTGCTCGGCGGGACCGGCGTGGGGTATTCTGTTCAGTTCCATCACGTTGAAAAATTACCTCCCATTCAAAAGGCCAAAAAGATACGCCGCTTTCTCGTGGCCGACAGTCTCGAAGGATGGGCCGATGCAGTCAAAGTGCTCATGAAAGGCTATTTCGGTGAAAGCGAATACCTTCCTGAGTTTGACTATGCGGACATCCGCCCGAAAGGAGCTCGCCTGGTTACAGCAGGAGGCAAAGCTCCGGGGCCTGAGCCGTTGAAAATATGCATTGCGCACCTCTCCGCCATCCTGGACCGAAAGACCGATGGAAGTTTTTTGACTTCACTGGAATGTCATGATCTGATGTGCCATATCGCCAACGCGGTACTGGCCGGCGGTATCAGGCGATCTGCCATGATTGCGCTGTTTTCCCTTGCTGATGAGGAGATGCTGACATGCAAATTCGGTAACTGGTGGGAGCTTAACGAACAGCGTGGCCGGGCCAACAATTCCGTTGTGCTGATGCGCAACGAGGTGAGCAAGGACGAGTTCATGAAATTGTGGAAGAAAATCGAACTCTCCGGATCCGGTGAGCCAGGTTTTTATTTCACCAATCATGAAGATTGGGGCACAAATCCCTGCTGTGAAATTGCGCTCAAACCTTTCCAGTTCTGCAACCTTTGTGAGGTAAACGTTTCCGACGTGTCAAGCCAGGAAGATTTAAATGCGCGTGCCAGGGCGGCCTCCTTCTTCGGCACTTTGCAAGCAGGGTTTACCAACTTCCACTACCTGAGAGAAGTCTGGAAAAATACCACAGAACATGATGCGCTCATAGGCGTAGGCATGACCGGCATCGCCAGCGGAAGTATCTTCTTATACGATCTCTTTGAGGCGGCTGAGGAAGTCAAGAAAGTGAATCGCGATGTGTCCGCTTTGATTGGGATCGAATTCGCAGCACGTTGCACAACCATAAAGCCGTCGGGCACATCTTCTCTCGTACTGGGAACCTCCTCCGGAATTCATGCGTGGCACAATGACTTCTATCTGCGCAGAATCCGCATCGGCAAAAATGAAGCTCTTTACACTTATCTCCATGATTACCATCCCGAATTACTGGAGGACGACCTGTTGAACAGTAAGCAGGGAATTATCTGCATTCCGCAGAAGGCACCTGAGGGCAGTATTCTCCGTTCTGAAGACGTGCTTGATTTCCTTAACAGGATCCGGAAATTCAATGAAGAATGGATCCGCAACGGGTATCGCGGCGGAGATAACTTCAATAACGTATCGGCAACAGTCTCAATCCGCGACGATGAGTGGCAAAAGGTTGGGGAATGGATGTGGGAAAACAAAGCCTCCTACAATGGACTGAGCGTGCTGCCATACGATATGGGCAATTACAAACAGGCTCCGTTTGAAGATATCAACAAAGAAAGATTCGCAGAACTGGAAAAGAGCCTTCGTGAAATCGACCTGTCGCAGGTATTCGAACCAGACGACACAACCGATCACAAGGGAGAGGCAGCCTGCGCAGGCAACAGTTGTGTGATTGTCTGAATTCAGTCTACGGCTTCGATGAAACGTCGCCTTTGAAGAATGTGTCAACTCTCAAGGCGACGTTTTCACGAATGTTCAGGTAAAAGAGATTCATGTCTGCCCTGTGCCAGACTTTCTTTCTGATAAACATCCTGCCCTTCACATACGGTTTGTGGATCCAGAGCAAGTGATCGTGATTCTGAGCATCTGTCAGGTTGGGTATAATGGTAAAACCCGGGCCGGCGCCACCTTTGTTCATTTCCCTGACGGCCAACAACTCTCCGCTATTCCACAGCAAAGGATTGGTCGATAATGCTTTTGTGTAGTACCGCTTGTAATTGCCGGGATAGAAGCCGTAGGCAAAGGTATTCCACGAAGCCCAGGTACCAGGCTCTTCCGGTCTTTCAGTGGGTTTGATTTTTTCGAAGTAGTCCGTCGGAATAGCTTTCCCGATCAGGTAGGCCATAACAAGCTGCTTCTGCAACTCCTTCCCGTCGAAGAATTCACGCAGCAGACGGATAGCATGATAACTTCCCTGACTGTGAGATGCAATCACAATAGGTCTTCCATGATTGAAATGATCCATATAGTACTGAAATGCATTCTTGATGTCCTCATAAGCAAGGTTGAGCGCTTTTAAAGAATCAGAAGAATTGTGGGTGTAAAAGGTGTAAAGGTGAGCTTGCCTGTAGTACGGTACATACACTTTGCATGCACCATTGAAAATACTAGCCTGATTGAGAATTGTGGTCCCTTGAATCTTTGAATTCAGCTTTGAGTCTGAGACGGAGGCATTCCATTGATATTCGTTATCAGGTTTTCCTACAAAAATGGTGGGATAGATAAAGAATACATCTGCGCGGGCTTCTTGTTGTCCGTCCACAAGCCGGCTATTATAGGGCAGACTGTCGGCAGCATCTCTTTTGTCGGGAAGGGAGGCCCAGCTTTCCGACAGGCTGTAATCAGGAGCGGGAGGCGCAGGGGAATCTTCATAATGGACATGTAGGGGATAAATTACAGTACACCCACTTAGCAGAAACCCACCAAAGGCAATTAACCTGAGCACTATCTCAGCAACTCACGCGAAATCACCATCTTCTGTATTTCTGTCGTTCCCTCGTAAATCTGTGTGATCTTAGCATCTCGCATGAGTCGTTCGACATGAAATTCCTTTACATACCCGTAGCCGCCGTGAATTTGTACCGCCTCGGTTGTAACCTCCTGCGCAATCTGCGAGGCATAAAGTTTTGCCATGGCTGCCGCTTTAACAAAGTTTTTTCCCTGATCTTTAAGACTGGCTGCCTGCCATATCAAAAGGCGGGCGGCATCAATTTTTGTGGCCATTTCAGCAAGTTTGAACTGGATGGCCTGGTGTTCGCTCAATAGCTTGCCGAATGCTTTTCTCTCTCTTGCGTATTTCAGCGCCAACTCATATGCTCCTGATGCAATCCCCAGGGCTTGCGCCGCGATGCCAATCCTGCCACCATTGAGGGTACTCATGGCAAAAGTAAACCCATAACCTTCATCACCAATTCGGTTTTCTTTCGGAACCTTCACATCGGTGAACATAAGCGAATGTGTATCACTTCCACGGATACCCATTTTATCTTCCTTCTTTCCAACCACGAAGCCAGCCATCCCACGTTCTACAATCAGACAGTTGATCCCTTTGTGCTTTTTGCTTGCGTCGGTTTGCGCCATTACAAGATATACAGTCGCGCTGCTGCCGTTTGTAATCCAGTTTTTCGTTCCATTCAACAAATAATAATCACCCTTGTCTTCTGCTGTAGTCCGCTGACTCGTGGCATCGGAGCCGGCTTCAGGTTCTGAAAGACAGAAGGCGCCGATAATTTCTCCAGCTGCCAGACGGGTGAGGTATTTCTTCTTCTGCTCTTCCGAACCGTGACTCTCCAGCCCCCAGCATACCAGCGAATTGTTCACACTCATCATCACCGAAGCTGACGCATCCACCTTTGAAATTTCTTCCATGGCGAGTACATAAGACACCGTGTCCATGCCGCCTCCGTTATATTTGGGGTCGGTCATCATTCCCATAAATCCAAGTTCACCCATTCTTCGCTGCAGGGATTCGGGAAATTTCTGAGTTGTATCGCGCTCAATAACTCCAGGAAGAAGTTCATTTTGTGCAAAATCACGGGCGGCTTGCCGGACGGCCTCTTGTTCTTCAGTCAATTGAAAGTTCATGCGAAAAGGATCATTGAAAGTGCAGGAAACGTAAAAATAGTGAATGTTGTGCTTGTGAGGGTAGGGCGGAGGAATCAGATTTCCACGATGTCAATGCCGAGAATTCATTGAAGAAGGGGCAAAAAAAGAGCCCACTATTGGTGAGCTCCTTTGATCCTAATCCTTCCAATAATTACTCATCCCGGCTTCCACCAAGGTACATCATCACGTAGTACGCAAGCGTAGTGATGGCGCCAATTGCAGCAACCACATAAGTCATTGCCGCCCACTTGAGCGCATCCTGTGCCATATCATATTCCTGGGGTGTGACCACATTTCTGGTTTTTACCCATGCCAATGCTCTTTTGCTTGCATCAAATTCAACGGGTAGTGTCACGAGGGCAAACAATGCAAAGACTCCGTAGCAGACAATCATCACGAGCAATGCCGTTCTCCACGGCAGCATGCTATGAGCAAAGAATCCACCGAAAATCATGGCCATCATGATGAAGTTCAATACGCTCGCGCTGATGCTCTGGATCGGAACCATTGCCGACCGGAACTGAAGCATGGAGTAGGCTGTGGCATGCTGAACTGCGTGACCGCACTCATGTGAAGCCACCGCGGTCGCCGCGGCGTTTCTTCCATAGAATACATCCTGACTCAGGTTAACCGTCTTGGTAGCAGGATTATAGTGGTCGGTCAATTGCCCTTCCACGCTCACCACCTGCACATCGTGAATGCCATGGTCTGCCAGCATCAACCGCGCAACATCTGCACCCGTGAGATCCCTGGAAAGATGCGTTTGTGAATATTCCCTGAATTTGCTCTTCAGCCGGGAGCTGATCACCCAACCTATCAGCATGAAGAAACCACCAATCAAAAGTGCACCCATAAACTATTTACGTTTTCTTTATTTTCTCAACAATCTTCGAAGTAGAGTAGCCCGGAACAAAGTCCAGAGTCTTTACCTCACCTCCCGCCTGTTTTACAACATCCGCGCCAACAATATTTTCTGCCAAATAGTCACTCCCCTTTACAAGAACATTTGGAAGAAGGGCCGAAATAAGCTGAAATGGAGTGTCCTCATCAAAGAAAACCACCAGATCGATAAACTGCAACGATGATAAAACCCGCGCCCTGGACCACTGATCCTGGATAGGTCTGGACGGCCCCTTGAACCTGCTCACGGAGGCGTCGGTGTTAAGGCCCAGCACAAGGCGATCACCCAGGGCCCTCGCTTTCTCAAGGTAATCCACATGACCGAGGTGAAGAATGTCAAAGCACCCATTGGTAAAAACGACTCTCTCGCCTCGCGCCTTCCAATTTTCAACGATTCGGCGGGCGGCAGGTAGATCTTTTATTTTGTCTGAGGATTTCTCCATCGGAGGATAAGCGTTGTAATGATCAGCGAAATTACACCGCCAACAATCATAGTCAGTGTTTGCCAGGCGTGAAAGATAAACACAAACGCAACAGCGTCGGTTCGATCAAGGTGATACAATGCGACAAGGCCCAATGGCACTATGGTGTGATAAGAGCCGGCACCTCCGGGTAATGGCGCGGCCATGGCGATTGCGCCCAGGGCAAAAAGAGTGAGTACTGCATTTATACCCAAATGGCTGGTGGTGTCAAAAGCCTTGACCACACAGAAGCTCATAAAGAAATAAAGAATCCAGATGCTTACAGAATGACCGGCAAACAGCATTTTTTTTTCAAGCTTGAATATGGAGGTGAGTCCCTCCCGAAAACCCCTCACCACCTTTCTCAATCGTTCATTCTTACGGAACAAAAAGACCAGCCCGGCCAGCACTATAATGGCCACCACGGCAAACACTGCCCATGGCGGCATATGAAAACCCTTAGACCCTTTTCCGATTCCGAGTGAGTCAATAAAATCCATAAGCCTATCCCACTCCACAACAAATGCAAGGAAGATCACAAGCAGGAGGCAAAGCACATCCACGATTCTCTCCACTATAACGGTTCCGAATGAAACTTCAACCGGTGCATTCTCCAGTTTGTAAAGATTGTAACACCGTGAGACTTCCCCTCCTCTCGGAATGGCCAGATTAACCATATAACCTACCATCAGGGAATAAAAGCTGTTCATGAGCGTGCCTTTGTTGCCAGATGGTTCGAGCAGCATTCTCCAGCGTTCGGCCCGTTGAAAATGACTGATGTAGGCTATCAGAGCCATCATCAACAACCACCCCTTGTGTGCCTGCTGCCAGGCCTTCCAGATAAATTCAAATTTATTTTCGCCTTCGGCAACTGTAATTCCCCGCAACGAAAGCCACAACAGACCCACTGTGAACAACAGGAGAACGATATACTGAATTGCGGCCTTTAATGCTTTTGGCAAAGGAGAAAGATTTTAATGTTTGACCGTAAGGTGGGCTCCACTATTCGGTCATCATGATATTATCAATCAGCCTGACTTCTCCAACATATGCAGCTACCAGAAGTATGCAGTCAGCTGGGTCCGTCACCCGATCCAAAATCGCAAAATTTTTCCGATCGGCCAATGACAGGTATTCCAATCTGCAGCCTGCCTGGGCGTACATCTCATCAACTTCACCTTTTACCTCAGAAACACTCTTACCATCCAACAACTGTGACTTCACCTGTCGCAAGGAACGGTGCAAAACGGTGGCACGGATTTTCTCCTCTGCCGACAGCCTCGCATTCCGAGACGACATTGCCAGTCCGGACTCCTCCCGCGTCGTTGGAACACAGTTCAGCTTTACGTCAAAAGAAAGATCCTTAACCAGCCTGGATACAACCATATACTGCTGATAGTCCTTCTGACCAAAGTAGGCCTCGTGCGGCATAACCATGTGGAATAACTTTGAAACCACAAGGGCGACCCCATTAAAGTGACCAGGGCGATAGGCACCTTCCAGAATCTTGTCCAGATCCCCGAAATCAAATGTAACTTGTGACGGCTCAGGATATATCTCAGATGCCTCTGGGGTAAAAACTGCATCGCATTTTTCTGTTTCAAGGAGTCCGAGATCCTTCTCCAGTGTCCTTGGGTACTTCTTGAGGTCTTCGGGGTTGTTAAACTGAACCGGGTTGACGAAGATCGAGCAAACTGTTACATCGCAGTCTGATTGTGCATGCTTAAGGAGCCTCAGGTGACCTTCATGGAGAGCCCCCATAGTGGGTACAAAACCGATCCGTCGGGAGGCGTTATGTTGATCCAGGGACCAGACCTTTAACCCCTCAATATCCCTGAAAATCCGCATCAAATGCCCTTCTTTTGAAGGGTCGCAAATATAGGCTTTATAATTGATACACAGTTGAATAAGGGGTGGAATTGCCGTATCTTTGTCCCCTCGTTTCTCTAAAAAATCAGAAATATGGCCAAACTGCGTATCCTCTATGTTGCCAGCGAAATCAACCCTTTCCTGCAGACATCGGAGGTCTCAGAATTTGTAAGAAAACTCCCCCAGGCGATGCAGGAAAAAGGTATGGAGATCAGGATTCTCGTACCTCGCTTTGGGTTGATCAATGAAAGGAAGAACCGGCTGCATGAAGTGGTAAGGCTATCCGGGATCAACATATCAGTTGGAGATGAGGAAAAACCTTTGATCATCAAGGTCGCCTCCATACCCAACGCCAAGCTGCAAGTGTACTTCATCGACAATGAAGACTATTTCCATCGCAAGTCCGTATTTCATGATAAGGAAAATCGGTTCTACGAAGACAATGATGAACGCGCCATTTTCTTTTGCAAGGGCGTAATTGAAACGGTACGCAAACTGGGATGGGGACCTGATATTGTGCATTGCAATGACTGGATCACCAGCTTTATTCCTTTATACCTCAAGACGACGTACAAGAACGATCCGCTTTTCAAGAATACGAAAACGGTCTTTACGATCTACAACAACAGCTTTACCCACAAATTCAAGGGCGACCTTATGGGCAAAGTGAAAATGATGGACATTGAAGACAACATGCTCGGTCACCTCAAAACGGGGGATTACGAAGGGTTCATTAAATTGGGGGCCCAATTCGCGGATGTAGTATCCGTGGCAGGGGACAATAAGAAACTGGAAGGATTAGTTAAGAAGATAAAAGAGAAGAAAGTTGAAACCATCGAGAAGGACGATAACTACACGGAATCGTTTTATAACCTCTATACTGAACTGGCCGGCTAAACCCGCCTTCTTTCTCCTCCTTCTTGTTGTCCTTCTCTTCTTTTCATGCAAAGATGATGCGGCCTTTATTGGATTGCCCCGGCCTCCCAGGCTGACGGCCCACTACCTGGATATACCGCTGGATCCGGTGGTCATCCAGTTTCAGGGGATACAAACCCGCAACACGCAAAGCGACCTCCTCGCCCGCTTCATGGTCGGTCGTTACAACGACCCTCAATTTGGAAAGATTGAAACGAGGGCTTATTTCAATTATGCCCCTCCGGATGTTACAACCTTTCCGACGCTGGCAGCGACCGCGGACTCCCTTATCCTGCAACTGAACTTTGACTTGTACTATTACGGTTCTCACAGCTTCACTACACAAGAGATGAAGGTGTATGAAGTGCTGGACACATTAAAAGCTGAGCAGGGTTACTATTCAAACAGCGTGACGAATATCGGTACTACTCCGCTGGGTGATGTCTTCTTCTTCCCGAACCCCATTGACTTTGACAATGCCGCCACAGTAAACAATGACACAGACACCACCAACAACTTCAACTTTAAAGTCCGTATTCCCATCAGCGGCCATTTGAAAGATTCACTGCTTTATGACTTCACCGTCGATGCAGCCAAGTTCAGGGACTGGAATGTTTTCAGCGGCAAATACAAAGGCCTTGCTATCGTACCTGGAGATGCCTCTGATAAAATCTTTGGCATCAATCCCAAGTTTTCTTCAACCGGGCCCAATTCAAAAGAATCCAAGCTCATCCTCTACTATACCGACAATGGCACCGCTTACAAAGCAAGCTTCCCCGTATTCTATCAGGAGAACAATGGACTGAGCACAATCAACCCGGTGACCAGCTATACCACCATCTCAATTGACAGGTCCGGTTCCCCGCTAACGGGAATAGATAACTTTAAGCCATTCATTCCTTCCAATGGTTTGTTCTACTCCCAGGGAGGCACTGCATTAGTTACAAAATATAGTCTTGACAAATTCTACTCAGCTGTTGACACACTCAAGAATGTGATATTCAATTCAGCTGAGATCGCACTCACAACCGGAGGAGATCAAACTCCGCCATCCAAAGTGGTTTTCCGTGTGCTGGACTCATTGAATCACTTCAGAGATGCTAATGTGGACACTGTGGTGAACGGTGATACGATTAAAATAAGGGACGCGTATATCGGCAAACTGTCCAACGTCAGCGCGCAATATCCCAAAAGGCAGACTGCGGTAACCTTGTCTCAAACCTCATCGGAAGTGTATATAGATGTCAGAGGTGATCTCGATACCCAATTCCCGGTTGACCCCTCGGCCAAGACGGTTTCCAATGTCTTCATTACTGAATTCATTCAACAGGTGTATTACTACAAGTCGGACAAAAAGAGAAGAATTACCAACTTTGCCCTGATGCCATTGGAAACTGAATTCTTTAAGTCGGTGAGCAGCCTGGTGGTTCAGCCAGGTGCAACATTGAGGCTATACTATTCCAGACCGGTTGTTAACGTAAGATAATTACACATGTGTGGTATTGTGGCTTATGTGGGGCATCGCAAGGCCAGTGATGTCATCATTAAAGGTTTAAAACGACTTGAGTATCGCGGATATGACAGCACTGGCATCGCCCTGCTGAATAGCGGACTCAACATTTATAAAAAGAAGGGCAAAGTCGCCGAGTTGGAGTCATTTCTGCAGGGCCAGAATCTCAATAGTCATATCGGCATGGGACATACCCGCTGGGCCACCCATGGCGAACCCAATGACGAGAATGCTCACCCACATTACTCGGCAACAAAGAAGCTTGCCATCATCCACAATGGGATCATCGAGAACTATGCCTCCCTCAAGCAGGAACTGATACGCAAAGGCCATCAATTCCTAAGCGAGACCGATACCGAAGTCTTTATTCATTTCATTGAAGACATCCAGGAAAACGAGCAATGCCCTCTTGACGAAGCCGTGCGTCTCGCACTCACCAAGGTCGTAGGCGCTTATGCAATTGTCGTCATGTCTTTTGAAAATCCGGACATGCTCGTTGCCGCACGCAAAGGAAGCCCTCTCGTGGTTGGCGTAGGTAAGGGAGAATATTTCATGGCGTCTGACGCCACGCCCATCATTGAGTACACCAATGAGGTGGTCTACCTCAATGACCAGGAAATCGCGGTAGTCGACGGAGGGAAACTGACTATCAGAAACGTAGCCAATCTTCCTTTGACGCCGTATATCCAGACCGTAGACCTGGAACTGGAGGCCATTGAGAAGGGCGGATATGAGCACTTCATGCTCAAGGAGATTTTCGAACAGCCACGTTCCATTCAGGACTGCATGCGAGGACGGCTCGACTCAGCAACAAACCGGTTAACACTTGGTGGCCTGAGGGACTATCTCAAGAAGCTCGTGAATGCAGACCGGATACTCATTGTTGCCTGCGGTACCTCCTGGCACGCCGGTCTCGTAGCTGAATATTTCTTTGAAGAATTCTGCCGAATACCTGTAGAGGTGGAATACGCCTCGGAATTCCGTTATCGCAACCCGGTTATTCGCGAGGGCGACGTGGTCATTGCCATTT
The DNA here is from genome assembly GCA_039810905.1 of Cyclobacteriaceae bacterium. Classification (GTDB taxonomy): domain Bacteria; phylum Bacteroidota; class Bacteroidia; order Cytophagales; family Cyclobacteriaceae; genus ELB16-189. The sequence continues at coordinate 35,241 of JBDHXU010000008.1, forward strand.
CACAGTCAGGTGAGACAGCAGACACCCTTGCCGCCATTGACCTGGCCAAATCAAAAGGAGCTATCATCTTCGGCATTTGCAATGTTGTGGGTTCTTCCATTCCACGCGCCACTCATGCCGGCGCCTACACACACGCCGGACCCGAGATTGGCGTGGCCAGTACAAAAGCATTCACGGCACAGCTGATCGTACTTAACATGATCGCACTTAGCGTTGCACGCAACCGTGGCACGATCACCGATCAGAAATACCACGAATTGCTGGTTGAATTGGAGACCATTCCATCCAAGGTAGAGAAGGCGTTAAAGCTGAACGATCAGATCAAGCACATTGCGTCTGAATTTCAGGACGCACGTAACTTCATTTACCTCGGTCGGGGATATAATTTCCCGGTGGCACTGGAAGGGGCATTGAAGCTTAAGGAGATTTCATATATACATGCTGAAGGATATCCTGCTGCAGAGATGAAGCATGGCCCCATAGCACTGATCGATGAACACATGCCCGTGGTTTTTATTGCCACAAAGGACAGCTCATACGAGAAGGTTGTTTCAAACATACAGGAAGTAAAAGCACGAAAGGGGCGAGTTATTGCCATCGCTACAGAGGGCGATGAACTGATCAGGAACATGGCTGAGTTTACAATCGAGGTGCCGGCCACAAACGAAGTGCTCATGCCACTGGTGTCCGTCATTCCTCTGCAGCTCCTTTCCTATCACATCGCCGTTATGCGGGGATGTAATGTGGACCAGCCACGCAATCTGGCGAAAAGCGTCACGGTCGAATAATCGCCGAAAACGAACTTTTCTTACTTTCTGGATACTGTTCCCCCGCTCTATTTGTACCTAAAACGAAGTTTTTTCAGTGGTGGTGGAGATCCCCGATTCCAGCATTCTGAAGCAACACAGTGGTTGGAGCATCGTTCACCCACCATCTTCAAGGCTGCAGCTGACGCTCTGCTAACGTTCGTACTGCGTTCTCCCACCGGTGCCGGCAGATTCGACCGTGGAACGGAGATCGATGGCTGAAGCATTCGGGAAGGTACAATTCTTCCAAATTGGCGATGCCCTGACGATCAGAGACACTGTTCAGCAAGTCTTGTTGCTGGGCTTTTAGCTCAATACTTCCTAAGTTAGGATAGTCCCAATTACCGTATCAACCCTAAACCACCTATCCATGAATGCTAAATTCTTTACTTCCGCGCTTGCCGCAACAGTCACCGTTTTTGTTGGTGGCTGGGTCATCTACGGCATGATTCTGATGGACTACATGGCTGCACACTCATTTATGAAGGAGGCACCGGCCATGTGGAGCATCATCGTCGGCAATCTGTTTTCAGGCCTTTTGTACGCATTTGTTTGCCAGCTGGGAGGCATCAAGAGCTTTGGCAAGGGAATGACTACAGGTGCCATTCTCGGGGGCCTCATGGGCTTGTCTACCAACTTTCTCATGTATGGCGGAGGTATGTTCGACTCGGCCACACCGATGATCCTCGATACCGCAGGTATCATCGTACTTGGTGGATTGGGCTGCGGAGTAGCCGGCGCGCTGATGGGAAGAGGCGAAAGCGCTGCCTGAAGTTGCTGCTACTCTTCGTTGACAGAAGCCGACCATCTTCTGATCATCATCAAGGCCATGCGAAGACATTCATTGCTGAATTGTTCAAGTTCGCTGAGGGAAGCTTTCCCTGCAGTTAAGATTCGCTCCCTCTCCAGAAAATCCCGTTGCAGTTGGAGTCGCTGTTCTTCGAACAGCATCCTCCTGCTGCGGTAGTCCCGGCAAATCCAGGTGTGAAGTTTCTCCGCCTGCCACCACAGAGACTCATCTGGTTCAGCCAAAGGTTGAATCATTTCGTTCAGGGTTGAAGTGCCAGGGAAATAAGGCACGTACAAAGACAAGCACGGCATGGAAGTTCCTGTGAGCCAAACCGTGTGAGGTCCACCCGTTCTCAGTTCTGCAACCATGCTGCATGTTGTCTGACTGGGATTAAGCATGCCGGTTGCATGCATGCAAACTGAGCTTGTATTCGCACGGGAAGGCTGGAACGCAGGGTGATCGATGTTATGGGTCTGAAGGATGTTCATACACACCGCTGCGTCAATTTTGCCTTCCAGTCTTTTGCATGCAGATGTCGTAGTCGTCTGGCGGGCGGCTGCCCTTCCTACCGTAGTATACAGCCAATCCGAGTAAGATTTCCGGAATGAAAAGGGCTCCTGACCATTCCACCAGCCTCGGTGTGCGGCATTTGCCCTGGCCTCTTCGCTTAATCTATCTGCCGTATCAATGCTAAGGCGGTTGGAGATGGATCGAATGTCTTTGACTCTTTCTGCGCACCAGTCTCTCCCGGCTGTTTCTACCACCCAGGCTTCCGCAGGATCTGCAACAAGAAAACTATTGTGATAATAAAATTTCCGGTTGCGGTAGCCGCCGCAGGCATCCTGTCCATACTGCTCTAAAAGCGACGTGATGGTATTCACTGCTTCATCGGCCGTGCGGCATCGCTCGAGCGCTAATCTGAGCATATCCATACCGGTGAGTCCGGCCTGCTTCTTGTCAAATTTCACTTTCGTGAAAACCGCTTCATTGCCGATGGCCAGGCCCCATTCATTAACCCCCATTTCAGCCCCCCACATCTGGAATGGTTTGGATAGAATGCACTCGTAAGTTTCAGCAACCTGAGGTATACGCCTGTAAGTGCAAGCCACATCAGGCTCGGAATGGCTCTGCTTCCCGACATGGAGGAGCCCCTGGGCCTCATCGGGCTCACGGTCTGAATTCTTTGCAAGCAAAACCGAGCAGTTTGCCGTACTATTGGAGAGCGCAACTAGTGTATCGCACATGACTCAGAAACAAAGATTCCAGATACCGGCCTTTTCAGATGCCGGAACATTCAGGAGCTGTCCTTCGCGAACAATTAATGGTTGTCCGTCGCTGCCAAGGTCCCAGAGTTGCCCGCGCAGAAAGACATTAACTCCTGTCTTTGCTTTGCTCCTGGCCATTCTTCCAGGGAGCGCATAGCGTATCCAGGCTTCACCCTCATTAATCCTCCCCACATCAAGCTTGTCAACATCTTCAGGCATGGCGCTGCCGTCATAGCCTTTCCACTTCTTTGCCATCGTACCATCGCCCGTACAGTAAGATGGAACCAGTATGAGCGCGGCGTCAAGTGAGTCAACCATTTTGTAACTGTCGGCATACCATGAGTCAGCACACACCAGAACCGCTGCTGAGGTGCCTTGCAGCTGGAAAAGTGGGAGGCTGTCGATAGGGGCTGATTTCAAAAACGGGAGTTCGCTCGCGATCGGGTAGGATTTGCGGACAATATGTGGATCAATCCTTCCATCAGGATAGAATACAAAGCTCGCATTGTACAACGGCTGCTTTGACGAAATCACAATCTCATTTTGTTGTACTGCCGGTCCGGGAAGAACAATGGAACCCGCTACAATTGTCACATTGAATGATGAGGCCAGATTCCTGAACACCCCGCTATATACTGCTGCCATGTCAGCTGACTTCATCCTGAAAAGCGATGCTGCAAGCTTGTCGCTTTCGTCTCCATGGTCCAGATAAGACCGGATAAAGTGCAACGGATTGCTCAGGATCATGACAATCATTGCACTTTGCATGTCTGCATACCCGGCCACCGATTCTTTCTCCCCATTGATCACCAGCCATGTTCCCAGATATTCCGGCAATAGCACAATAGTCCTTTCACGCAAAAACCCTGCCTTGCGTGCTTCCTCAAAGTACCCGGACATCTTGGCCCGGAACTGCTGCTCACTCAGGTAATCTTCAGTTCTCATGAAAGGCTGAATCCCAACCACATTCCTTTCACAAATCGCCTCGCCGGAAATATTGTACACTTGTTCGATTTCCAGGTCTACGGAGGTGAGGGAATGGGAGCGACAGCTGAGAGACCATCCTGCCCAGAGAAGTGCAAGAATCGCCAATCCTGCCCAACCATAACGTTTCAGATTCATCCCTTTGTCAGTATTTCGTTGGCTGCTCTTTCGCCTGCGCGGACAGCCCCCTCGATGTACCCATACCACACCGAGGATGTTTCAGTTCCGGCCCAATGGATTCTACCTGTTGGGGCAGCAAGTTCACTTCTGAAATTCACCCATGCGCCAGTAGGGTACAATCCTGCGTAGCAGCCCTTGCTCCATGCTTCATCTGCCCAGCAATGATCAATATAATGCAGTTGTCTGGCTGCTCCCTGGCCAAAGTATTTTACAAACATATCGGTTGCGATTTCCCTTCTATCCTCCTGAGATCGCGAAAAGAAATCTCTTGCCCTGTCTGCTATGCAGAAAGCCAACAGGACACCATAGGAACCGTTGAAAGGTGAGGAATCGAACAGGGTTTGGAATGGGCTGTTCTCATCAGCAACCACCTGACCACTGAATCCGGCTTGCCGCCAGAAAGGTTTTTCATACACACCGATCACTTTGCCCACTATACCCATGGACATCTTTTGTATCAACTGATTCTTTTTGAGTGGCAACTCCGGATAGAACCGGATGGATGGAATCAGCACTGGAGGAATGGCAATAATAATATGATCCGCTTCAAACAGAAACTGATCGCCACCCACCAGGACTTTGGATTCTTCCTGCCGCACATGGGTAACAGGACTTTGAAGTCTTATGGATGCAGCAAATTCCTCACTAATTTTCTCGGCCAACGTCTGCATGCCGCCCACAATGCGATGCTGTTGTGCGCCATCCTGAATGCTCAACAAGTTATTCAGGTTGGTCCCTGACCGGATATAGAATAGCGCATGCAGCAGTGAAACTTCATTCAATTCGCAGGCGTACACCGTTTCGAGACCTGCCCGCACTACCTTATAACATGAACGGGTGTAACAGTGCTTCCGAACAAAAGCTTCAAGGCTTATGCTGTCGAGCGACGTGGCATCCGGGGCTGTCCACGGAGACTCAAGCGGTATGCGTTTCGCCATCCGCTCCAGCTTCTTCAGAAGAAAATCAACGTTGAGCAGCGACAGCACATCCATCCTGGGGATCAGACCGGTATAGTGCCGTAGTGTCCTATTCAGATCCAGAATGTTTTTACCCTCGTTATAGGTCTCGTACCATTCTACCCCGTATTCTCTTGCAAGCTCGTACATCCTGTCCTGCGTGGGGCCTATCCATTGTCCTCCCAAATCGGTATACTTCCCATCTTCGAAACGATGGGTAAATGTCCGTCCCCCGACCCTGTCCCTGGCTTCCAGCAAAATGAATTTCTTTCCTGCCCGTTGCAGGGCCCGGGCCGCAGCGAGTCCGGAGTAGCCGCCGCCTACGATAATCGTATGAAAGTGCTCAGTCATGTGATACTCGCATTATTTGTCTGTTGAATACTGTATGCCGTGTCTCTCAACAAATTGCATACAACATACCGCTCGTTGCCTGTCGCTTCTCTCACGGTGTCAAGCACTTTCACCACGTTTGCCGCTCCGATGATATCGCACCATTCGAAGGGTCCGTATGGATAATTCGTGCCCAGCTTCATCGCCAGGTCTATGTCCTTTCGCGTCGCCGTCCCCTCTTCCAAGGTAAAAAAGGCTTCATTGATTATCATACAAATCACACGTGGTGTAACCAGTCCTGCCGTGTCCGATGAAATTCCGTAGGCTAGGTTAAGTTCATTGCAAAGTGATCTAAGCTTTGCTTCGTCGTTTGCTGATGGCAAGGACACCTCCAGGAGCGGGCGATTGATAAAGGACGGCAATCCACAAAAGCCAAACACGCTGACATCTGATGGGACGCCGAATTGTTGAGTGTATTTTCTTACAGGAACAAAAGTGGCATCCGCAAAAAGACCTTTCAGAGGCCGCAACGTCTTCTGAAAACCAGAAGCGATCACATCAAAAATCACATCCGCATCCACTGCCGCTTCACGATATGAATCAGCCAAAGTGTACTGATGCGAATTCCCCAATCTTTGCCTTATTTCTTCGCTTCTCCGTGCGTCTGCAATAATGTGGATCTTCATAATTAGGTCAGGAGGATCGGGGAATTTTGTGATATTTGATCAAAAGTAACACGCAGCCGTATGTCTAAAAAGGTAATCTATTCCGCCATGGCTCCCGAGCCCATCGGTCCTTACAGCCAGGCCATCCAGGTAGGTAATCTTCTGTTTGTTTCCGGCCAGGTGGCTATTCAAAAACCTTCCGGGAATGTGATTACCGGCAGCATCGAGGAGGAAACCCAACAGGTGATGAAGAACCTGGAAGAAATTCTCAAGGCTGCCGGAATGGAGTTCTCCAATGTGGTCAAATGCACGATCTTCCTGAAGGACATGAATAATTTTCCCAAGGTGAACGAAGTATACGGATCGCGCTTCACAACGCAGCCGCCTGCAAGGGAAACAGTAGAGGTTAGCAGACTTCCCAAAGATGTGAACGTTGAAATATCCTGTATCGCCGTGAAGTGATCTCATTGCTTCCCTCCTATCACGAAACCATAGTGATCCCGCGGTCACAGGAGGAGGTTTATAAATTGATTTCAGCTGCTTCAACCAACAAGCCGTTCCTTCAGCTCGACGAGTCCCGGCTTTTCTTCAATGGGTGGGTCCGGCGGAATCGCTTCCGGCTTTCCCTCCGCACGCAGCGGCTGACCCATTATAGCCCCCTCATGATCGGAAAAATAGAAACCACCTCAAACGGATGCATATTGTTCCTTGAGTACAAGCTATTTCCCAACATCAGGGCAATCGTAACGCTGAGCGCCATTCTTGTCATTTCAGTGATGCTCTTCTTCTATTACCAAACCAGGCAACTGGCATTCCCCCTCGGAGGATTGTTCCTTTTAGGCGCCGTATTTTTTATCATCAGGTCCAATTTCATGCTTCAGCTGCGACCACTTCGCGACGCCATGTATGTGCTCCTGAGTGGACCTCCGAAGTAGGATTTCGTACCTTTGAAGTCCCATTTAGAATGAGACCTGTCAGAGTTCGATTCGCACCCAGCCCCACGGGAGCCCTGCATATTGGAGGTGTTCGTACCGCACTTTATAATTTTCTGCTTGCCAGAAAACACGGTGGTACGATGATACTTCGCATCGAGGACACCGACCAGGCCAGGTATGTACCGGGCGCGGAGGAATATATTATCGAATCACTCCTTTGGGCCGGTATCAAGATTGATGAAGGCGTTGGTGCAGGCGGACCCTATGCGCCTTACCGGCAATCTGAACGCAAACAGATCTACCAGCAATGTGCCCGCCAACTTATCGAAGATGGTCACGCCTACTACGCCTTCGATTCAGAGGTCGAGCTTGAGGACATGCGCGAGCGTCTTAAAAATGCGGGCGAGAATCAACAGCATTACAACAGTGCGACGCGGATGAGCATGAAGAACTCCCTCTCACTTCCGGCCGCGGAAGTGCAGACCCGCCTCTTGTCCGGAGATCCCTACGTCGTAAGATTGAAAGTTGAGCCCGGGGTTGACATCCGCCTTCATGATTTGATCCGTGGCGAAGTAGTGGTGAACTCATCACAGATTGATGATAAAGTGCTGATGAAATCGGATGGGATGCCCACGTATCATCTGGCCAATGTGGTTGACGACTACATGATGAAGATTTCTCATGTGATCAGGGGCGAAGAGTGGCTCCCCTCGGCACCCTTGCACGTTCTCCTATATCGCTATTTCGGATGGGAAAAGGAGATGCCCGCATTCGCTCATCTTCCTTTGCTCCTCAAACCTGACGGCAATGGCAAGCTCAGTAAACGGGATGCCGACCGGATGGGATTCCCCATATTTCCGATTAACTGGAAAGACCCGGCCAGCGGAGAACTGGTAAAGGGATACCGGGAATCGGGATACCTGCCTGAGGCACTCATCAACTTCCTGGCCCTCCTGGGCTGGAACCCGGGAACAACACAAGAACTGTTCACTATTGATGAATTGATCCAGGCTTTTACGCTCGAACGAATCAACAAAGCCGGCGCACGATTTGACATTCAGAAAGCACAGTGGTTCAACCAACAATACCTGCGGGCATTGCCCGATGAACGATTGAATTCATTCCTGCAGGAATCCCTTAGTCAACATGGTTTGAACCCTGATATGCAAACGATAACCAGGGTTGTCCGTGTAATGCGGGAACGCGTAACCTTTCCCCAGGATTTCTGGGAGCAGGGTCGTTTCTTCTTTATTGCTCCCGATCAGTACGATGAGCAAATCGTCAGTAAGAAATGGAACGAAGAAAGTGTGCGGGGGCTGAAAGAAATATCCAGGGCACTGAAAGCAAAAACGCCTTCTGCAATGGATGAAATCAAATCCACGGTTGATATCGCATTGTCAGGATTGGGCATCAAGCCAGGAGCCGTGCTTCCGGTTCTGCGCCTCTGCATGACGGGAGGTTCTGCCGGACCCGACCTCATGGCCACGATTGAAATTCTCGGCGCTGCCGAAGCCGGTAGCCGTATTGATCGTGCCGTTGAACGCCTCAGCATTAAAACCCATTGATCATGAAACACAAGAAGACTCCAGCCAAGGTTCAGAAGGCGACCCCCAAGGCCCGTGTTCACAGGGAACTGGACGGGCTGGAAGTTTCCATCAATTCCTTCGGAGAGATCCAATCCAACATGAACATCGAAAAGATCAATGAGTTTCTTAATGAAAAAGTCGAGGACAAAAAGCTGGCCGAACGACAGGATTACGATGATCTGAAAAAAGGCAGGAAGAAAAAGTAATTTACAATAACCCAGGGGTGGCATTCGACGTTCGAATCAACTGAAAAGCCACCACATGAAATCCCACGAAATCGACTATCAAATCAAGGGTGAAAGCATTCAGATAGTTGAAATAGAACTGGATCCCAACGAAACTGTCATAGCTGAAGCCGGTGCCATGCTCTTTATGGAGCAGGGTATCCAATTCGAGACCCGCATGGGTGATGGCTCCTCAGCCAACCAGAGTTTGTTAGACAAATTGTTGTCTGCGGGGAGCCGTGTTCTGACCGGTGAGTCATTGTTTATGACTCATTTCACAAACCGAGGCTCACGTAAAGCCAAGGTCGGGTTTTCAGCTCCGTACCCAGGAACGGTCATTCCAATTGACCTGGCGACTTCAGCCAACCAGGAACTCATGGTTCAGAAGGACGGCTTTCTATGCGCGGCTTATGGCACCAAGCTGTCCATTGCCTTCAATAAGAGAATAGGATCGGGTCTCGTAGGAGGCGAAGGATTTATTCTGGAAAGACTTCAAGGCGATGGCAAAGCATTTGTACATGCAGGAGGCACCGTCATCGAAAGGGTGCTCAACAATGAGACGCTACGCGTCGACACGGGCTGTGTAGTGGCATTTGAATCACATATAGATTTTGATGTGGAAGCTGTGGGTAGCCTGAAGTCCATGGTCTTCGGAGGTGAAGGAATCTTCCTGGCCACGCTGAAAGGAACGGGCAAAGTCTGGCTCCAGTCAATGCCCATCCGCAAACTTGTTCAGGCACTTTCACCTTATGGATCCAATGCCCGAAAAGAGGCCAGCTCATTGCTGGGCGGTCTCTTTGAGAGCTAAGTGGAACGAGGAAATCAAACCCCAGGTCGTACCTTCGCATGAAGTTTTTTCATGACAAAGGTTACGATTGGGCTTGTCCGTGAAGGACGAGTTCCGCCCGACAAAAGAGTTCCTTTCACGCCCCTGCAAGTGCAGGAGATTCTCCAGCTTTTCCCCAATGTGGGTGTGGCCTGTCAGCACAGCGAAGTGCGTTGCTTTTCAGATGCGGAGTATGCCAGCCTGGATATCCCAATCCTGAATGACATGAGTAAATGCGACATTCTCATGGGCATCAAGGAGGTGCAGATTCCGGATCTTATTGCCGGAAAGACTTATCTCTTCTTTTCGCATACGTTAAAGAAGCAGCCCTACAACCGAAAACTGTTGCAGGAAATACTCAGAAACAAAATCAGGCTGATTGACTATGAGGCACTGCGTGACATTCAGGGAAACAGGATTGTGGCCTTTGGCAGGTATGCCGGGATTGTCGGTGCTTTCAATGGCTTGTGGACTTATGGAAAGCGCTTCGGCCTGTTTGAACTGCGCAGGGCATGCGAGTGCTTCGACATCAATGACCTGAAACTTGAGCTGAGGAAAGTCAAGCTTCCACCTGTCAAGATTTTGCTCACAGGCGCCGGTCGCGTTGCCAAAGGAGCAATGGAAACGCTTGACACCGTGGGTATCCGAAAGGTCAGCCCGGAAGACTACCTCAATAAGGTCTTCGATTATCCTGTTTACGTCCAGCTGAACAGCGCCGACTACCACGTACGAAAAGAAGGGGGCCCCTTCAACAGGGATGAGTTCCATAAGTACCCGGGGAATTACATCTCCACCTTCAAACCGTTTACAGGGGTGACCGATCTCCTGCTGGCAGGTGCCTACTGGAATCCAAAAGCGCCAGCCCTTTTCACGCTTCAGGACATGAAGGAAAAAACGTTTCGCATCCGTGTAATTGCAGACATCACCTGTGATATCAATGGGTCAGTCCCCAGCACGAAACGCGCCACGTCCATCGTAGATCCCTTGTATGATTACGACCCCATTGCCGACAAAGAGTTGCCCCCTTTGAGCGGAAAGGACTACATCACCGTAATGGCGATCGACAACCTCCCCTGTGAATTGCCCAGAAGCGCTTCGGAGGAGTTTGGAAGAGATCTCATTGACCGCGTTTTGCGGCCACTGCTACAGGATGATCCGGAAGGTGTTATTGCCCGCGGTACCATTGCACGTGATGGCCAGCTTACACCACACTTCGATTACCTCAAAGATTATGTTGCGGAATAGTGCCCTGGGTTCGTTCGCATTTTCACTACTTATCCTGTTGACAGTATCAGGGTGCAAAAGCAGGCAAACTTCTTCCCTCTTTGACGGCAAGAGTCTCGCAGGATGGGAAGTCTATCTCCGTGCCGCATCCGACACGACACCTCCGCCTGGACTTAATAACGATCCGGATCATGTGTTTTCAGTTGCAGCTGTTGATGGATCCCCCTGCATCAGGGTATCCGGTGAAACGTTTGGTGGATTGTCAACGGTTGAAGAATTCAGCAATTATCATCTCCGGCTTCAGTTCAAATGGGGCGAAGCCAAAACAACGGCATTCAGGGACAGAAAAAGGGACAGCGGTCTGCTTTACCATGCAGTGGGGCCGCACGGCGTGGATGCCGGTTCATGGATGCGCTCACAGGAGTTCCAGATTCAGGAAACCGATTGTGGTGACTACTGGGGTGTGGCCGGAGGCTCGTTCGACATTCCATCGGTGCAGAATGACAAAGGTGAATGGGTTTACAGCCCCTCAGGCGCTCTTCTGACCTTCAATGAGACAAGTCCTCAGGGAAGAAGGTGTATTAAGTCCAGGGATATGGAGAAACCTCACGGCGAATGGAATCAGTTGGACCTCTATTGCTACGGCGATTCAAGTGTGCATGTGCTGAATGGTGAAGTGGTGATGCGGCTATATCACTCAGCCCAGGTGGACAGCCGTGGCAAAAGGCCTTTGACGAAGGGGAAGTTCCAGATTCAATCTGAAGGGTGTGAGATATTTTTTCGAGGGATTGAATGGGAGCCTATCGATGGAATTCCATCCAATCTAACCGAGCGGCAGTGAGTACAAAGCCCGTTCAATACTTCTTCACCGGTTTCATGTTTGCAATTCTATGGGCGTCTGCTTCCTCCATGGGCAAAATAGGTCTTCAATCCGCCGAAGGTCTCGTTCTTTTTGTCGTCAGGTTTACGCTTGCAGGTCTTTTGCTCCTTGGTTATTCGTTGGTGATTCAGAAGGACAGGTTGCCAACCGGAAGTGAGTGGGGTCAAGTCACCATTTTTGGAGCCCTTAACACAACACTCTATCTGGGGATCTTCATTGTTGCGCTCAACGAAGTAACGGCTGGAATCACCTCTATCGCACTCGCACTTAATCCACTGATGATTTCTGTTATTACCGCGTTCTGGACCAAAAGGCCTATCGCTAAAATTGAGTGGGTGAGTCTCTTATTAGGAATTATAGGCGTTTCAGTGGCATCATATCCACTGCTGGTTCATAGTTATGCAACACCACTTGGACTTTTGATGCTGGCCGGCTGCATGGTAGCCTATTCCATTGGTGCAGTGTATTATGCTACTATCCCATGGAAACTTTCAAGGACTGCCGTAAATGGCTGGCAGGTCTTGATCGGGGGAATACTGCTTATCCCGGTCGCATACCTGTTCCATAACAAACCAAATCACTTTGATACCCGGTTCTGGTTCTCCGTACTATGGTTGGTCATTCCTGTTTCGATAGGTGCGGTGCAGTTATGGCTTTATCTGCTTAAGATCGATGCAGTAAAAGCCTCCCTCTGGTTATATGTGTGCCCCGTCTTCGGCCTTGCTCTGGCATCTGTACTGCTCGATGAACCATTCACAGTGTACACTTTCGTTGGTACCGCCATCGTATTTGCTGCCTTGCTGCTGGGTCAGCAAAAAAGGTACACTGGATAATTCAGCATTACTTGAACCTGTAAATCGTAGCTTGCTGATTCAAAAATTAAAAAAATTAATAAATCAATGCCATGCTGATCTACAACGTCACCTCCGGCATAGATAAAGACATCGAGCAGGAATGGCTTGCCTGGATGAAGGAGAGTCATATCCCGGAGGTAATGAAAACCCAGATGTTTGTTTCCTACAGGATCTACAAAGTGTTGAGCGCTGAAGAAGACTCGATTTCCTATGCCGTTCAGTACACTGCAAAGTCGCTGGATCAACTTGAAGCCTACCTTGATCAATTTGCCCCCAAACTGAGGGAGGACGTTCAGAAGAAATTCGGTTCAAAAGTGGTCTCCTTCCGCACATTGCTCCAGGAAGTCTGATCCCTCAGAACAGAGCTGCCCTATTTGCCGTATAAGTCCGTATGCGACACGGGGTAATCATTGCCGCAGTGTTCCTGTCAAACTTACTCTATGCCCAGACTACCCAGCGCCAGGTGGGTGGTCCCTGCGACAGGTGCGATCTGATGATGAATGGGATACCTGGCCGGTTGACGAGCAATACTACTATTGCGACTTCCGATGAACCAGGCGAACCGATGGTCCTCAGTGGTACGATCTACCGGACGGACAAAAAAACCCCCGCCCCTGGCGTTATACTTTACGTCTATCACACCGATAACCAGGGGGAGTATTCCAGGACACCTTCACAGCCTGCTAATATGGTACATGGTCATCTGCGCGGCTGGATGAAGACCGATGCAAATGGGCATTACGAATTCAGGACCATAAGACCTGGAAGTTATCCTTCACGAAATGCACCGGCACATGTGCATGCCCTGATCAAAGAGGAAGGCAAATCCATCTACTGGATCGATGAATATCTGTTTGATGATGATCCCCTGCTTACCACGCGAGAGCGATCCCTGCAAAAGCAGAGGGGCGGTGTGGGAATCATTCACTTGAAGAAGGAAAGCAATGGAGTGTGGGTCGGTAAGCGAGACATTATCCTTGGTATGAATATTGAAGACTATTGAGTTATGAAAACCGGATGTCTTGTTATGGCAATGTTCATCTTCCAAACGGTCAGAGCCCATCCTGGAATAGGCATCGTTCAGGACCGAAGAGGAAACATTTATTATACAGATCTTAAACAGGTATTCCGGTTAGATCCTGCAGGGAAGAAGACCGTGGCTGTCCCGAATGTACATACTCACGAACTGTACCTGGATGAACAGGATAACCTTTTTGGAGAGCATCTGTGGTATAACAACAGCCAGAACTCATGGGGCTACTATGTTTGGAAAATGAAACCTGGAGGCCAGATTGAAAAGGTAATACCTGAAACAACAGGCTTCATGACGGACTACAGTTTCGTACGAGACCGCCAGGGGAAAATGTATTGGGCTGAACGAAACGATAAATGCCAGAAGATTGGTCGTATCTCCCCAGGCCAAACCCGTGAAATTATTGGTGATAAGTGCCTCCATAACATACGATGGCTGAAATCCACACCTAAAGGCGAAATACTCATCGTTGATTTTCAAACCATCTGCAAAATCAATGAACGGGGGCATATCGAAACACTCGCCACCAATGTGGCTGACCCCAGGATGACCGTCTCCAATTCCGGGAATCAGAATTCTGTAATGGGTGTTTGGGACGACCCAGAGGGCAGTCTGTATGTTGCTGTCTACAGCAATCGCCAGGTAAAGAAGTTTAGCAAAGAAGGAACAGAACTTCAGTCAATTAAAATATCATTTCCCTGGGGACCATCCGGAGGACTTATCGATGCAAACGGTGCACTCTGGATACTTGAAAGTGATGTAGTTAACAGGGTTCGGCTGGAACGGGTGGACAGGAACGGATCCAGAAAGGTCTTCTAATGATATTCAGAAACTCCTGGCCAGCTCTTCCATTTGGGATCGTTCCAGTGTACAATTCGTCCATTCACTATCGAATCGCGTCCCATACTTTCGGTAGAAGTTGATGGCGGGTTTGTTCCATTCCAGAACTTGCCACATCATTCCGCTGCACTGCTGTTCAAGTCCAAAGGCAATGGTTCGTTCGAAGAGCTGGCTCCCCACGCCGGTGCCTCTCTCTTTTTCGGTCACAATGATGTCCTCCAGATAAAGACGTTTCCCTTTCCAGGTGGAGTACCGCCAATAGTAAAGTGAAATGCCAATGATGCCTTGACGATTTTCTGCCACGAAGAAGCCGAATACAGGATGCGGACCAAAGCCATCGTTCTCCATTCTTTCGATCGTGTTGGTGACTTCATGAGGTGCACGTTCATATTCCGCAAGTTCCCTGATCAACTCCAGCACCCGCGGAAGATCCTCTTTCCTTCCTTCACGGATATGAACTTCCCTTCTCACTGATGGAGCTACATTTTCTTTTTCACATTGGGAGGAATGACTCCCATGTTGTACCAGGTGAAGGCAAACTGATCGGCAGCCACATCCAATGCCTTGGACAGGTTGGATGATCCATGACCTGACTTGGTGTCAATGCGTATCAGCACCGGATTATCTCCAGTGTTATCCTCCTGCAGTGTGGCTGCAAACTTGAAGGAGTGGGAGGGAACAACACGATCATCATGATCTGCAGTCGTCACCAGCGTGGCAGGATAATTTGTGCCCGGTTTCAACGCATGAAGCGGGGAATACTTGCGGAGATATTCAAACATTTCTTTTGAATCTTCGGCCGTGCCATAGTCATACTTCCAGCCGGCACCTGCTGTGAATTTGTGATAGCGAAGCATGTCCATGACACCGACTGCAGGCAGGGCCACTTTCATCAGATCAGGTCGCTGCGTCATGGTAGCGCCCACCAGCAAGCCACCGTTGGAACCTCCCACTACTGCCAGGTATTGATTGGACGTGTACTTCTCCTTTATCAGATATTCACCTGCGCTTATGAAGTCATCGAAAACATTTTGCTTGTTCATGAGCCGGCCTGCGTCGTGCCATTTCTCTCCGTACTCTCCTCCTCCGCGAAGATTGGGCTGCGCAAATACACCGCCATTTTCCAGCCACACAATCCTGGAAGTGCTGAATCCAGGCGTCAGGCTTATGCCGAAACCGCCATAGGCATAAAGCCAGGTGGGGTTCTTTCCGTTTAGCTCAATCCCCTTTTTGTGCACGATAAACATGGGGATTTTAGTGCCATCCTTGCTGTTATAGAAAACCTGCTTCGTTTCATAATCCGAAGGCTGGAAGTCAACCTTAGGCTGTGCGTACAGACTGGATTCACCGGTTGTAATATTGTATTTGTAGATGGACGGCGGCATGGTGAACGAGCTGAAGGAATAGTACACTTCCTTTTCCGAGACCCTGCCCCCGAACCCAAAAGCAGATCCGATTTCCGGCAACTTGATCTCACGCTCCAGCTTGCCTTTATAGTCAAATTGTTTCACCAAGGTGGTCGCATCCTTCAAATAGTTGATGAAAAGCTTGCCCCCTGCCGTTGACACACCCTGAATGGCGTTCTCCGTTTCTGCTACGAGGTCCTTCCAGTGATCAGGTCCCGGATTTTTGACGTCCGCAACCACAAGCTTCCCGTTTGGAGCATTGAGATTGGTTTGAATGATAAGCGTGCTGCCGTCATTCGTTATCACATCGTGGTTGTTGTCAAAGTTGCCAACGACATTCATGAGTTTCCCCTTCGGATCTTTGAAGTCGCGGACATAAAGTTCGTTACCGGTAGTGCTGGTTGCCGCGGAAACAATAAGGAATCGCTCATCTTCTGTAAGACCTGCACCGATGTAACGGCGTGGTGTCTTATCTCCTCCAAAAACAAACTCATCCGACTTCTGACTTGTCCCAAGCTTGTGATAATAAAGTTTGTGGTATTGGGTTTTCTCAGAAAGTTCAGAACCCTTCGGTTTATCGTAGCTGCTATAATAGAAGCCTTCATTTCCTTTCCATGCAATGCCTGTAAATTTCAGATCCACAAGGGTGTCACCAACTACACTCTTGTCTGAGGCCTTCAGGATGACTGCTTTCCGCCAGTCTGATCCGCCTTCCTGTATAAGCAAAGCAACCAGTGATCCATCATTGGTAAATGACATGCCAGCCAATGCCGTTGTGCCGTCTTTGGAAAAAGTATTCGGATCAAGAAACACTTCTTCCGTTCCATTCTCGCCCTTCTTGCGATACTGCACGTTATGGTTCTGCAGGCCTGAGTTCTTTGAGTAATAGTAGTAATCGCCCTCTTTGTGTGGAGCGGACAGTCGTTCATAATTCTGTACCTCATCCAGGCGCTTACGGATATCCTCGCGGAAAGGAATGCTCTTCAGGTAGGCAAACGTGACTTCATTCTCGGCAGATACCCAGGCAGCAGTTTTTCTTGATGTGTCGCTCTCGAGCCACCGGTAAGGGTCGGCCACAGGTGTGCCGAAAAGCGTGTCTACGGTTCCGTCTTTCTCAGTTGACGGATACTTTGAAACAGTCTTCTGTTCCGGTTTGGTGGAGCAGGAAAGGATCAGCAAGGACCCTGCAAACACTAAAGAAATTGATTTCATAGGCTTGGATTGGGATGACGAATGTAACGGGTGGCGGCCTAATGGGCAACGATCCGCCACCATCACCGGATTTGCCTGGATGGCACATGTCGTCGCTCCGGCGACTTGTATTCGCATGAAAACAGGGAAATTGATCAGGTCAAAGAAAAAGAAAACCCCGCTTGTGCGGGGTTCCATGATCAAATTATATCGTGTATTTCAGGCAGCCTTTCTTATGGCTTCCTGAGTTAATTCTTTTTGCTTATTCACCTGAATGATCCCAAGCCTGTCCAGAACACGAATGACCTGATAGGTCGGATCGATTTCGTGCCAACGCACTCCGAAGTTTGGACGTGCGCCGTGCTTGTGGTGATTATTATGGTAGCTCTCACCCATCATCAGAAAATCAAAGGGCAGAAAGTTTCTGCTTGTATCTCCTACCTCAAAGTTGCGATAGCCGTATTTATGGGCGAACCAATTGATGATGGCACCATGAATCGGGCTCATGAGAAAGTGAACCGGCAAGAGGAGGAACATCCACCAGCTGGTCGCAAAATTCATATAGAACAACACATACAATGCACCCCAGAATAATCTGGATGGCCACGAGCGTGCGATGCGATCAAAGGTCGACCAGTTGGGCACACCTTCCGTAAATCTCTTTTCGGGAACCATCCTACCGTTTGCTATCGCAGAATAGATAGTCTTGGTCTTCCACATCATGTTCCAGATGGTCTCATCGTATTTCGGAGAATGAGGATCATTTTCAGTATCTGCAAAGGCATGGTGCATGCGGTGCATTACCCCGTAACCATAAGCGCTGAGATAGTTCGATCCCTGAAAAATCCATGTCAGAATGTAGAAGATCTTTTCCGTCGTCTTGCTCATGGTGAATGCATGGTGAGCAGCATAGCGGTGTAGAAAAAAAGTCTGGAAGAACAGGGACAAGTACCAGTGGGCGGCAAAAAAGCAAAGGATGGCTAACATGAAAAGTTAAGTTTAGGTCTTAAAAAGGGCCTTTTTTGGCCAATTGAGAGTAAGACAACACAAGAGGGGATTTGTGACAGACAGACCAAAAAATATTTTAGGGATGAGCCGGCTGGCTACTTTTTCCGGCTGGCGATGTCTTGCTTCAACTGGTGAATGATCTCCCCCGCATTATCCATCGAGCAGGCATGGCGGAATTTTTCCATCAGGGCAGAGGTGTCGGGGAGGTCCAGGTGAATACGGCTGGTTTCCTCATTAAGCTTCTTTTTTGCACGGCTCACCAGCTGCCGGAGGTGATCTTTCTTCTTGTCGAATGTGGCCTGTAGCGTATCATAATCAAAATCGAAGGCCTCTTTGAGCAGGATTACGGCTCTTTCCATGGGCTCAAGCTTGGTCTGCATAATTCGGAATGCAT
This sequence comes from Cyclobacteriaceae bacterium, assembly GCA_039810905.1. Classification (GTDB taxonomy): domain Bacteria; phylum Bacteroidota; class Bacteroidia; order Cytophagales; family Cyclobacteriaceae; genus ELB16-189. Next base: position 53,618 of record JBDHXU010000008.1, read on the forward strand.
TCTGCAATTCGGCTTCCAGATCCAGGTGGGCAAAGTTGGTTTCTTTCACCCTTGTCAGCAGTTCGGAAAGGTCAATGGATTCAAGACACTCCTGCTTTTTCCGTTTCAGTGAGTTGAGATGGTTGATGCAATTGTTCCGGACAGCCTGGATAAGGTAGGCTTTCGTATTCTGGATCTCTGTCTCAATGCTCAGCCATTTTTCAAAGGTCTCCTGCACAATATCCTCAGCATCCTCTTTGCAGCGGACGAGATTGTAGGCAATGCGATGAAGCAGCGGTTGGTACAGAGCTATGGCCTTGGCGTGATCCATATAATTTACAAAGGTAGTCAAAATGACAATGGTTACTCTTTTTAACTACTCCGGCTACAACAGGTCAAATTTGGCATTTTCGCATATTTTTAAACTCCGATTTAGACCCTGATGAATTTTGCGTGTAAATGGGTTGGTTTTCAGGTGATTAGGTACAACATCCCTAAAATTATAGGGCTTTTTACCCCTGTTTAGCAGTACCTTTGCGGCCGCGGGGAGAAGGAATTATTACCTGCCTCTTCCCGTTTATGAATTATGGCCGATATCAGTTTTATGCCCGAGGCAAGAAAAAAGCCGATCCTCAAACAGGAACTGGCATTCATAGCAATTCATTTATTGCCGCTGGGAGCCCTCTTCACCGGGGCTACTTTCTTTGATTGGATGACGTGCATCTTCCTTTATTTCTTCCGGATGTTCTGGATCACAGGAGGGTATCATCGCTACTTCGCACACAAGTCCTACAAAACATCACGCTGGTTTCAGTTTATCATCGCCTTCATGGCTGAGACCTCTGCACAAAAGGGAGCACTGTGGTGGGCCGCACATCATCGTCATCACCACCGCTACAGTGATACGCCCAAGGATCCGCACAGCATGAAGATTTATGGTTTCTGGTACTCACATGTGGGCTGGATCGTCGGACCTGATTTCAAGGAAACCGACTACAAGGTCATCGGAGACTACGCCAAATATCCTGAACTCATGTGGCTGAATAAGTACTACCTCATACCCCCGACCCTTCTCGCGCTTACGGTCATGGCCCTCGGTGCCTGGGTCAACGGCGGCAGCCCTGCTCTCATGTTCACCCATTATGGATTTTCTGCCCTGTTTATCGGGTTCTTTCTAAGCACTGTAATTCTTTACCACGGTACATTTTCAATCAATTCGATCATGCATAAGTTCGGCAAGCCCCGTTATGAGACCGGAGACGAGTCAAAGAACAGCGTATGGCTGGCCCTCCTGACCATGGGAGAAGGATGGCATAATAACCACCATTACTACGAGGTTTCCACCAGGCAGGGGTTCTTTTGGTGGGAAGTTGATATTACCTATTACATCCTCCGTTCTTTTGCGGCATTGGGACTCATTCATGATCTGAAAGAAGTTCCGAAGTATGTCCTCTATTCCAGGAACAGGAAACATGCCATAGAGCTCCGGAAGCAGTATGAGCAGAATAAAGTCGCATCCGGTTTCATGAATGAAACGCCGGTAGAAGAAGATGTCACTCTCCAGTGAGCAAAAGTTTCTTGAAAGTTCAATAAAGCTTTTTCGCTACTACAAAGGGCTCGGCGAAAAAGCAATTGAGCAACTCAATGACGAAGAGGTGCTGCGCAAACCGAATGAGGCCAGCAACAGTATCGCATTGATTGTACACCACATTAGCGGCAACATGCAATCGCGTTTCACAGATTTTCTCACCAGCGATGGCGAGAAGCCCTGGCGCAATCGCGACCTGGAATTCGAGGAGGCTTATCCCGACAAACCGGCGATGATGTCAGAATGGGAGAAAGGATGGCAATGTCTGTTGAATGCTCTTTCATCCCTTCAGCCAGAAGATCTGACAAGGATCATCTACATCCGTAATGAAGGACAAACTGTCATCGAAGCCGTTCAGCGACAACTTGCTCATATACCTTATCATATAGGGCAAATCCTCTATCAGGCTAAATGCATCAAGGGAAATGACTTCAAGTCACTTAGCATACCAAAAGGTGCGTCAGACAAGTTCAACCAGGTCAAATTCAGCCAGGAAAAGTCCATCCGGCACTTTAGCGATGGTCTAAAGGACAGTTCATCACCAAAGTCCTGAGCACAGATTAATTTCATTCCGAAATTCCTTGATGCGTTGCCACATTTCTTACTGCGTCCTTCTGCTACTTCTCTCGGGGTGCAACCAAAAACATGACAGCATCGGAAACAGAAACATCGCAGCCAATCCCGTCTTCGATGGCTGGTATGCAGACCCTGAAGGAGTTGTTTTCGACAGCACTTACTGGATCTTCCCCACGTATTCAGCTGCCTATGAAAAGCAAGTATTCTTTGATGCATTTTCCTCCACTGACCTTATGCACTGGAAAAAGCATGAGCATGTTCTTGACACCTCCGTAATCAAATGGGCCAGGCAGGCGATGTGGGCACCCGCCGCGATCAGGAAATGCGATCACTATTATTTGTTCTTTTCGGCCAACGATGTACAGCAACCGGGTGGACCCTACTGGGATGAGAAGAATACCATCAACCATCACGGTGGGATCGGCGTTGCAATCGCTGAACATCCAGCGGGACCGTATAAAGATTACCTGGGTAAACCGTTGATCCCGGAATTCTACAACCAGGCCCAGCCCATCGATCAATTCGTTTTCAAAGACTTAGACAACCAGTATTATATGTACTATGGAGGTTGGAGTCACTGCAACCTGGCCAAACTGAAGGAGGATTTTACCGGGTTTATCCCCTGGGAGGATGGCGCCTTATTCAGGGAAATAACACCGGAGGGCTATGTCGAGGGTCCGTTTCTTTTCGTGCGAAAAAGCAAATATTATTTCATGTGGTCTGAAGGCGGTTGGACCAACGACACTTACAAAGTTGCATATGCGATCGCCGACAAGGTTACAGGTCCATTTGTCAAAGTCGGCACGATCCTGCAGAGCAACAAAGACATTGCCACCGGTGCGGGTCATAACTCGGTGATCAATATTACAGGAACCGATGAATGGTATATCGTTTATCACCGGCGCCCGATTCCAAATGAAGGACGGGATCATCGTGTAACTTGTATCGACAAGATGGAGTTCGATGAAGATGGGAAGATCAAACAAGTGGTGATGACCAAATAGTATTGAAGCATGGAAACCGTCGGTAATGAAAACATCATTCTTCGTTCTGTAATCACCTGTCCCGTTTGCGGGTTCAGCAAGGAAGAAGAGATGGCATTGGATTCCTGCCAGTATTTCTATGAATGCCAGAACTGCAAGACCCTTCTGAAGCCGAAGCAGGGAGACTGCTGTGTCTTTTGTTCCTACGGAAGCATGAAATGTCCCCCCATACAAAAGGAGGGTTGTTGCCACTAGTGGGGCTATTTACAGGCATTTCCGTCCCATTAACCTGATTTGCAGATTTAACAATCGGTTTTAACTTTGCAGTCCCTTTTGGCGACAGGAGGGCCGATAAGCGGGAGTAGCTCAGTTGGTAGAGCACGACCTTGCCAAGGTCGGGGTCGCGAGTTCGAGTCTCGTTTCCCGCTCAGACATTTGTGATATTGTGATTGGGTGATTTGGTGATTTGGGTTTCCCATCTCTTCAAATCACTCAGTTTTTCCAGAGGTTCGTTCTTTGATTTTGTAAGGTTCCCAGAGTGCCTTAGGTGGATGGAAAACATTACTTAATGATATTATGATTGCCCATCTCTTCAAATCACGGAGTTTTTCCGGGTTTTGTGCTTTGATTTTGTAAGGTTTTCCCTCAGTACCGCGGCACTAACATTTTCTTGCAAAGATTCAGATTGCAAGCATGATGGCAGAGCAACTTCGTGGAAGAACAAAAGGAACGGCGCTATCCGTTGTTCAATTGCTCCGTAAGCTCTCCAAGAGCACTGAGTCCATGATTATTTCAAGGCAATTGATAAGAAGTGCGACTTCAGTTGCATGTAACTACAGGGCTGCTACAAGGTCAAGGTCGAAGGCAGAGTTTATATCAAAACTTTCAATTGTTGTTGAGGAGTGTGATGAGACATTGTTCTGGATGGAATTAATCAATGAAGCCGGTATTTATCAAGGTGAGGATCTTGACGCTTTGACGAAAGAAGTGACCGAACTGGTAAAAATATTCTCTTCATCCAGGCGCACCGCGAAAGCAAACGAAATCACCAGATCGCCAGATCAGTAAATCAACAATTGTCATGCCCGGGTGGTGGAATTGGTAGACACGCAGGACTTAAAATCCTGTGGCCAGTAATGGCTGTACGGGTTCAACTCCCGTCCCGGGTACTTCTACAAGCGGATAGATCCCCTTATTCTGTTAGTTACAACTTCTCTTCCTCCCATCAATGAATAATGTATCTACATTATTCTTCCAATGCAGCGTTTAGATACGGTTTTGGAACCGTTTTGGTACCGTTTTGTACACGTGCCTTGTTTTGTGGGTTTTTGGCAGAATTTACGGGTTTCTTGTTTTTGAAACCGCGCAGGGATCTCAATTATCGGGTTTTCCCCTTTTGGTTTTGTCCACTTACCAGCAGCTTTACTGCTGCTTACGGCGGACTTAATGGTGACTTAATGCGTTCTAACTATCTGATTTTCAGCACAATAATACGCAAATGAGATCAAAAATGATACTCCATATGACGAATATTTTTTCAGCCGAACTTCTACTTACTTGCCTTCCACTTACCACTTACTTCTCACTTCCTACCTCTCACCCAACCACCACTCATCATGCGGCCTCTTCATTCCCATCGCCCAACCTCCAACTCCGATTACCAACCCAGCAGTCGTGACCAGGAGTAAAACAGGGAGCGATGGGATTTCCGTAAATCCTGAAATGACGAGTACCACCTCAAGCAAAATGAAGCTCAATACAAAAGTCCCGACCCAGGAAGTTCTCAATCTTACGATCTGCTGCTCATTGTACCATGCCATGAGCACAAGAGTAAACACGCCCAGCAACACGAGGTGCAGATACGCGATGACAATGTTCCGGTTCTCGTAAGCCAGCCGGGCAATGGC